>NZ_JACAOM010000002.1:0-201411 GCF_013386245.1 Pseudomonas sp. 21615526
TGTCCGCCTTTGATTTTGCGGTTGCTTCACCCCACTCAAGTCGGCTGGTAGGCCGCTGTGAGAGCGCAACCCGATAGCGGCCATAACCGCAGCAACGGATATGCCCCCAACCCCATCACCCCAATTTCACATTCATAATAATCCGCGCGGTAAACACCAATTTCCCCTCCGCATCCAGCATCTCCACCGGCACCACCTTGTCACCCGCCGTTTGCCAGTCGATACCTTCGCCATTGGCCGTCGCCGTCACGCTGCTCTTGGCCTTGGCCAGATACTCCACCGTCATCCCCTTGGGAATCCACCGCGCACCCGCCGGCACGGAAACGTCCGTCATGGTTCCCGCCGCCAACTCCGCAGCGTTGCACATGGCAATGGCGTGCACCGTGCCCAGGTGGTTGGTGATGGCCTTGCTGAACGGCACTTCCACCGAGGCAAACCCCGGACGCAACTGGGTCATCAACGGATTGATGGTGCTGAAGTAGGGCGCCATCTGGCACGCCAGTTTGCTGAACGCTTCGGGGCCAACGCTGTTGAACATGCTCAGGGCCTGACTCATGGTGCTGCCTCGCTGATTAAATGAATTTTACGGAATATTGTTCCGTTACAGAATAATGTTCTGTAACGGAACAGTATTCTGCCCATGGGAAATCTGTCAAGCTGCCCGGGCTTGTTCTTCTTCACTGACTGAGTTCCTGTTCAGCATGCAAACCCCGGATCTGCTTCAGCGTTGCTTCCCTGGCCGAAGGGCCGAATTGAAGCGCGATATCTTCAAGGCAGCCCTGGACCTGTTCAACGAGCAGGGCCTTGAAGCCACCACCATCGAGATGATCCGCGCGCGCTGCGATACCAGCGTCGGCGCCATTTATCATCACTTCGGCAACAAGGAAGGCCTGGTCGCCGCGCTGTTTTTTACCGCGCTGGAGGATCAGGCCGAATTGCGTGGGCGCTACCTTGAATCGGCCAAAACGGCGAAGGAGGGGGTGTACGCACTGGTCCACAGCTATGTCGATTGGGTAGACAGCGAACCGCAGTGGGCGCGCTTCCAGTACCACGCGCATTTCGCGGTGACCAAGGGCCCGTTCGCCGCTGAACTGGAAAGCCGCAACCAGGCGCGCAATGCGTTGCTGAAGGAGTGGATGGTGCTGCCTGGACGGGGTGATCAGCTCAGCCAGGTGCCCGCCGAACTCTTGCCATCACTGATCATCGGCCAGGCCGACAGCTACTGCCGTGCCTGGCTGGCCGGGCGCTCGGCCAGCAGCCCTCGGGTGTACCGGGAAACCCTGGCCGAGGCAGCGTGGCGCTCGGTGGGCGGCGCTTAGGGCGTCGCGTGCATCACGCACAGGGTGCGGGCGTCATCGCCACCCGATAGCGCTCGTCAAAATCATCCGCCAACTGTGCCAGCGTCACCTCTCCCAAACGCTGCAGCAGCAACACCTGGGCATCGTCAAACGCCTGGTTCAGCGCCGCATTGACGGCCTGTTCCACCAGGCATTGCGGATGATCGGTGGACAGGCCGACGGCAAAGATCGACGACGTGCCAAGGGCATTGTGGATGTCCAGCAGGGTGATTTCACTCAGCGGCTTGCCCAGCATCCAGCCGCCCTGATGGCCTTTTTCCGAACGCACATAACCTTTCTCCTTGAGCAGGCCCAGAGTGCGGCGTACCACCACCGCGTTGGTACCAAGCATCTGCCCGATGGTCTCCGAGGTGGCGCGTTCCTCGTGGCGGCCCATGTGGATCAGCACATGGAGCATGCGCGAAAGCCGGGTGTCGTTTCTCATCTGCAAGCCTCTGGATTTCCTTCCCGAAAGTATCGTTCGTAACGATTGGAGTTGCGAGACGCTTGACGAGGTATTTTTATGTAACTTATGGTGTGTCGTGAGTGCCCGGCAACCGATGCAAGGGCCACCAGAGAGGTCATCTTCATGGTTTACGACGTGATTATCGTGGGCGGCAGCTACGCCGGAATGTCTGCCGGGCTGCAACTGGCGCGGGCTCGGCGCAAGGTGCTGGTGATTGACGCCGGGCAGCGGCGCAACCGGTTTGCGGCCACGTCCCACGGTTTCCTCAGCCAGGATGGCCAGCCGCCGGAGCTGATCGCTGCCGAAGGGCGAGGGCAGTTGATGGAATATCCGACGGTGACCTGGGTGCAGGACACCGCCGTTGAAGCGACTCGAAACCAGGATGGCTTCGTGGTGCGAACCCGTTGCAAGGGTGAGTTCAACGCTAAACGCTTGATTCTCGCTACCGGCGTGGTGGATGAGTTACCCGAGGTCGAGGGGTTGAAGGAGCGCTGGGGCAAGCATGTGTTCCATTGCCCGTATTGCCACGGCTATGAACTGGATCAAGGCCGCATCGGCGTGCTGGCGACGTCGCCGCTGGCCATGCATCACGCGATGCTGCTGCCGGACTGGGGCACCACCACGCTCTTTACCAACGGCGCATTTGTGCCGGATGCCGAGCAGCAGGCGCAACTGGATCGGCGCGGGGTCAGCGTCGAAAGCTCGGCGGTGCGGCGGATTGTCGGTGAGCGGGCGGATGTGGAATTGGCAGACGGGCGGATGATCGCGCTGGACTGTATTTTCACCCTGTCCCGTACGCGCATGGCCAGCCCATTGGCCGAGCAGTTGGGCTGTGAGTTTGTCGAAGGGCCGACCGGGCCCTACCTGCTGACCAACGAGACGCGCCAGACCACCGTGCCCGGTGTGTTTGCCTGCGGCGATGCCAACCTGGCCGGCGGCTCGGTGGCGCTGGCGGTCGGCGAGGGTGTGCGCGCCGGGGTGGGCGCGCACTTTTCGATGATCTTCAGCTGAGGTCAGCGCACCAGGCACGGCCGCTTGTTATCGAACGTCCAGCCCGGAATCATGAACTGCATCGCCACGCTGTCATTGCGCGCACCCAGGCCCATGCCTTTGTACAGTTCATGGGCGTGGGCCACGGCGTCCATGTCGATGTCCACGCCCAGGCCCGGTTTGGCCGGCACCTTGATGTGGCCGTCGACAATCTTCAGCGGAGCCTTGGTCAACCGCTGGCCGTCCTGCCAGATCCAGTGGGTGTCGATGGCCGTGATTTCCCCCGGCGCGGCGGCGGCCACCTGGGTGAACATCGCCAGGGAAATATCGAAGTGATTATTGGAGTGCGAGCCCCAGGTCAGGCCCCATTCGTGGCACATCTGCGCCACGCGCACCGAGCCCTGCATGGTCCAGAAGTGCGGGTCGGCCAGGGGAATATCCACGGATTGCAACTGGATCGCATGCCCCATTTCACGCCAGTCGGTGGCGATCATGTTGGTGGCGGTGGGCAGCCCGGTGGCACGGCGGAATTCGGCCATGACTTCGCGCCCGGAGTAACCGTTTTCCGCGCCGCAAGGATCTTCGGCATAGGCCAGCACATGATGCTGGTCGCGGCACAGGGCGATGGCTTCTTTCAGTGACCAGGCGCCGTTGGGGTCCAGGGTGATGCGCGCATCGGGGAAGCGTTCGGCCAGTGCAGTCACCGCCTCGATTTCGTCGCCGCCGCGCAGTACGCCGCCTTTGAGCTTGAAGTCATTGAAGCCGTATTGCGCCTTGGCCGCCTCTGCCAGACGCACGATGGCTTCGGGCGTCATGGCCTGTTCATGACGCAGGCGGAACCAGTCTTCGGCATCGTCTTCACTGCGATAGGCCAGGTCGGTTTGCTGGCGATCACCGATGTAGAACAGGTAGCCGAGCATCTTCACCGCGTCGCGCTGCTGGCCTTCGCCGAGAAGGGCCGCCACCGGGACTTCGAGGAATTGGCCGAGCAAATCCAGCAGTGCGGCTTCCATCGCCGTGACGGCATGGATGGTGATGCGCAGGTCAAACGTCTGCAAACCCCGGCCCGCCGAATCCCGCGCGGCGAAGGTCTGGCGCATGGCATTGAGAATGCTCTGGTACTGGCCGATGGGCTTGCCGATCACCAGGCTGCGGGCGTCTTCCAGGGTCTCGCGGATGCGTTCGCCGCCGGGTACCTCACCGACGCCGGTACGGCCGGCGCTGTCGGTAAGGATCACGATGTTGCGCGTGAAAAACGGCCCGTGGGCACCGCTGAGGTTGAGCAGCATGCTGTCGTGACCGGCCACCGGGATGACTTGCAGGCCGGTCACGACCGGGGCGCTGTTGGCGTGGTGCTGGTGTTCTGTGTTCATCGTGTAGTCCTTATTTGCTCAAGACGGGGGCGGGTTGCAGCACGCTGCTGGTGGTCGGGCCGGGCAGTGTCCTGGCGAAAAACACCAGGATGGCCGCAAGGATCGAAGTGCCCGCCAGGCCATACAAACCGCCCTGGATCGAGCCGGTGGTCTGTTCCAGGAAACCAAAGGTGGTGGGCGCGACAAACCCGCCGAGGTTGCCGATGGAGTTGATCAATGCGATCACCGCCGCGGCGATGCGTGCATCCAGGTAACCCTGGGGAATCGGCCAGAACAGCGAGGACGCCGACTTGAAGCCGATCGCCGCGAAGCAGATGGCGATAAAGGCAAAGATCGGCCCGCCGGTAGTGGAGAGGAACATGCCGACGGCGGCGATCAACAGCGCCGCAGCGACCCAGGCTTGCTGGAACTTGAATTTGCCCGCCAGTGCCGCGAAGGCGTACATCGCGATGATCGAGATCAACCACGGGATGGAGTTGTAGAAACCCACCTGGATGTCGCTCAGGTCGCCCATCTTTTTAATGATGCTCGGCAACCAGAAAGTGGCGGCATAGATCGTCAGTTGGATGCAGAAATACAGGGCGCAGAACAGCATGATCTGACGGTCCTTGAGCAGCTTGCCCAGGGTCGGCTTGACCGTGGTCGCGGCGTCACGCTCGCGCTGTTCGCGGTCGATCTCGCCCACCAGCGCATCCTTTTCTTCAAGGCTGAGCCACTTGGCGTCGTGGGGTTTGGAGTCCAGCCAGAACCACACGAAAAAGCACAGCAGCACCGACGCCATGCCTTCGATGATGTACATCCACTGCCAGCCATGCAGGCCCAGCCCGGTGATTTGCAGCAGCACGCCGGACAAGGGGCCGGAGATCAGCGAGGCGAGGGCCGAGCCGCTGAGGAAGATTGCAATCGCCTTGCCGCGTTCGACGCCGGGCAACCAGCGGGTGAAGTAGTAGATCACCCCGGGAAAGAAGCCCGCTTCGGCCACGCCCAGCAGAAAGCGCAGGATGTAGAAGTGGGTTTCGTTCTGGATAAAGGCCATCAATGTGGCGGTGATGCCCCAGGTGAACATGATGCGAGTCAGCCAGATGCGCGCGCCGACTTTTTGCAGGAGCATGTTGGACGGCACTTCGAACAGCGCGTAGCCGATGAAAAACAACCCGGCGCCGAAGCCGTAGGCGGCCGCACCAATGCCCAGGTCGTGCTCCATATGGGTACGCACAAAGCCGATGTTGACGCGGTCGATGTAGTTAACGATGAACATGATCACGAACAGTGGGAGCACATGGCTCTTCACCTTCTTGATCGCGCGGGCCAGGACCGGGTCGGTGGCAGGCGCAGCTGTCGCAGGGCTGGAAGGGGTCACGAGGTCAAACTCCCACTGATTATTGTTGTGCGGGGACGTATTTGGGTTGCCAGAGATGTCAGACAACTTGATAGACATCATACAACTGCATTTTCAAAGATGGCAACCCTCTGTAGGAGCGAGCTTGCTCGCGAAAATCGTCAACGATTGCGCGGTTTTGTGCAATGTTTGCGCTGCGACGGGGTTTTTCGCGGGCAGGTTCGCTCCTACAGGTATTTGTTTGTTGTCATACAAGTTGGCTCGTCTAAGAATGCTAGTATTGCCAAGCGCCCCAGAACGGAATTCCTGATGCAAAACCCCAGCTCGGCACCTCATCGCAAGCGCTCCCCGGGCCTTGCCCACGACATCGTCACCGCGCTGACCCAGCAGATTCTCCTGGGGCAGATGGCGCCGGGTGAAAAGCTGCCGTCGGAGTCGGCCATCGTGGGCGAGTACGGCGTCAGCCGCACGGTGGTGCGCGAAGCGCTTTCCAAATTGCAGGCCGCCGGGCTGGTGGAAACCCGCCACGGTGTCGGCACCTTTGTGCTGGAGCGCGACGAGCGCCACGGCCTGCACCTGACCCACGACACCGCCGCCAGCGTGCGCGGCATTCTTGAACTGCGCATGGGCCTGGAAACCCAGGCAGCCGCCCTGGCAGCCTTGCGCCGTACCGATGAACAACTGCAGCAGATGCGCCAGGCACTGGATGATTACCAGGACTCGCTGGCCAACAACGACAGTGCCGTTGAGCCTGACGTGCGCTTCCATCGCCTGATCGCCCAGGCCACTGGCAATACCTATTTCACCGACGTGATTTATCACCTGGGCCACTCGGTAATCCCACGCACCCGGATCAATGCCGAGGAACGCGGCGACGCGGACCTGATGGCGCTGGGGCGCCTGGCGAACCTTGAGCACGAGGCGATCCTGAAAGCCATCCGCCGCCAGGACCCGGACGCGGCCCGGGCCGCCATGCTGTTGCACTTGAGCAACAGCCTGGAGCGGATGACAGGAGAGTAGGCGGGGCTATTTGCTGTCCAGGAAGTCCAGCAGCGCGGCATTGAACAGCGTCGGGTCCTGCAGGAATGCGAAGTGGCTGGTGTTCGGCAGAATCAGCAGGCCCGCTCCCGGAATGGTCGCCGCGATGTATTCGGTGTGTTCTCGCTTGATCGCCTCATCGTGGTCGCCGTCGACAATCAGGATCGGAGTCTTGATGGACGCCAGTTGCGCGTCGGTCCAGTTGGGTTGGCTGGCCCACATATGGCTGATCTGCTCGACGAAGGCGTCGTACTCTTTTGGCGTCGGCGAGTGCCTGGCGTACTCCTTGCCGGCGCGCTCGATGAAGGCGGCGAAGGTCGGGTTTTTCTCTACGCCATCCTTGACCCCGGAGGTCTGGGTGTTGGCGGCAAAGGCAAACACCTTGCCGATACGGTCGGGATGGCGCAGGGCAAGATCGATACCGATGATTGCGCCGTCGCTCCAGCCGACGATATCGGCGCGGGGGATTTTCAGGCTGTCGAGTACGGCGACCACATCATCGGCCATCAAGTCGTAACCGAAGGGGTTCTCGTCCCGGGAACTGCGCCCGTGGCCACGGCTGTCGAGGCTGATGACCGTGTGTTTGGCGGCCAGCGCCTTGACCTGGTTGCCCCAGTAATCGGAATTGGACAGGCCGCCGTGCAGCAGGATCACCGGCGAACCATGTCCGGTCTTGGTGTAGTAGACCTTGATGCCGTTGACGGCGGCATAGCCGGTCTTGGCCCCCGCAATCGGCGCTGGGGTGGGCGGAAGGGTTTCCCAGCGTTCCGCGGCCTGAACCCCGGAGAGGGACAGCAACAGGCAGGCAGCTGCCAATAAGCGACGTGACATGGCGATTCCTTTTTTGTGAGCAGGTTGAGGTCATCCGGCCAGATGTGCGCTCGACTCTAGCACCGTGCCTACCTTGGGAAACACGCATTTTTTCCTATCAAAAACGCCCTTTGGAAAGAGAAAAATACAGTTATATCAATGGAATAAATTTGTCTTTTGCAGCGGGTGGGCTAAGGGTTTCAACTGGTGGTTTTTTCGGTCATTCCCGGCAGGGGCATTTTCTTCAATACCGCGATCCGTCTTCTCCTTAAGGTTCAGCTCATACCCGCACAACAAAAAGGAATTGCAATGAGCTTGATCATTTCCATGGCCGCTTTCGCTTTGGCCACCTCAATCACGCCGGGACCGGTGAATGTGGTGGCCATCAGTTCGGGGGCGCGCTTTGGGTTTGCCGCCAGTCAAAAGCACGTGGCTGGAGCCGCGTTGGGATTCACCTTGCTGCTGGTGCTGATTGGCCTGGGGCTGCATGAGGTGCTGGTGCGCTGGCCGCTGCTGACCCAACTGATTCAATGGGGCGGGGTGGCGTTCCTGTTGTACATGGCCTGGAAGCTGGCAGTGGACGATGGGCGCCTGGACGCTGAAGGCACGGCCGCGGCGCCGTCGATGCTCTATGGGGCGATCATGCAATGGCTCAACCCCAAGGCCTGGTTGGCGTGCGTGGCAGGCATGGGGCTGTTTGTCGCCGATGGCGATGCGCAGCAAGTCTGGCTGTTTGCGACGATCTACCTGGTGATTTGCTACTTGTCGGTGGCGTGCTGGGCGTACGCCGGGACGTTCCTGCGCCGCTACCTGAGCAACCCCCGGGGCATGCGCCTGTTCAATCGCTCGATGGCCGCCTTGTTGGTGGCCAGCGTGGGGTATCTGCTGCTGGCCTGAGTCAGCCGCGATATTGCCCGGGCGTCGCCGCCAGGTGCTGTTTGAACGTGCGCTGGAAATGCGCCTGATCAGAAAAGCCGGCCGCCAGTGCGACGTCGGCGATCAACTGGCCGCTGCGCAACTGGGTGCGGGCAAACTGAATACGGCGATTGACCAGGAATGCGTGGGGCGTCATGCCGTAATACTGCTTGAACGCACGAATCAGGTACGACGGTGATAGTTCAGCCGCCTGGCAAATGTCTTCGAGCTTCAAGGCCTCGGTGCAATGTTCGCGGATATAGTCGGCGGCCCGCTCCAGCTTGTGATTGACCTCGCGCACCGGGGTCTCCGACGGGTTGAGGCGTTGTTGCACCTCGGTGAAAAAACTCACCACCGCACTCTGCTTGTGCAGGTGTTCGGCGTGGTTGTCCACCAGCACCTCATACAGCTCGTTCAGCCCGCGGTACAGCGCGACATCCGTGGTGTGGGTGGCGGTGAACGGACGAAAGTCCTGGTCCTTGCTGAAACCCAACTGATGCTGCAGGTCGGTCAGCCAGGCCGTATCGATATACAGCATGTGATAGGACCAGGGCAGATCATCAATGGGGTTGCAGGCGTGGACATCCCCGGGATTCATCAAGACCACGGTGCCGGTGCTGATCTTGAAGGTCGATGCCCCATGGATGTACAGGCTCTGCCCGGCCGTGATCGCGCCGATGGAAAAGTGCTCGTGGGCGTGGCGGGTGTAGCAGACCTTCCGCCCGTCGGCGATGGTGCGAGCCTCAATGAACGGCAGGCGTTCGTCGCGCCAGAAGGACGGGGCAGTCGGTTCGAGGGGCGATCGCATCACTACAAGTCTCACCGGGAAACAATCCAGTGAATGATTACACAGAAACCGGCCTGCAACGTTTCATTTCATGGTTTCGGGTTCCATTCTGCGCAGGAAGCCGATCCGCGGATCTACGCCGTTGATGGCGTCTGCCAGGGAAAGGGGTTGCTTCGCCGCCGCTCGCGCCTCATCGGCGCCTACCAGCAAGTGCTGGTCAATCACGATGCTGGCAATGGCCAGGCTGCGTGGCGAGGTGAAGGTGTTGGGTACCACAGGGCCCGGCCCATAGACGGCAGGCAGCTCGGCAAAACGTTGGGCAATGACCGTCGCGTGTTGCTGCCCGTTGGGAATGGTGCCGCGCGCGTACGCTGACCAATCGATCGGCAGCGGGCTGCCTTGGGTATTGCCGGTGCGCAGGGCCTGTTCGAATATTTGCAGGGTCAGGCCCGGTAATGGGGCAACCTTCAGTTGCTTTGGGAGAAATTCGTAGAAGCGCTTGTCGCCGGCGTACCTGCACAACACCAGCACCCCGAATCTCCCGATGCCCGATGTCTGCCCGCCAGCACTGGTGCGTGACGTTTGCAGGCGATGGAATTCCAGGCTGCCATATTCCATGCCTTTACGGCTAAGCAGGGGCAGTTGTGACATCCAATACACGATCGACTGTAGCAGCGCGGCGCGCACCGCCGTGTAGCGCTTCTCGAACTCGGCCGCGAAAGTGGAATGGATTGACCCCAACTCATCGAACCGTGACGCCATGCTGGCGAAATCAACGTCCTTGAGGGGCGAGCGCCATTGCGTTGTGCCTTTGGTCAGCTTGCCTGCCATGTGCAACTGAACCAGGGAAACGGCGGTATTGGCGGCGATACCCGGCTCCGAGCGGTTACCAGTCCTGGCCTGCCATTGTATGACCATTCGCTCCAGATCGGTGCTACCGGCAAACACCCGCTGAAGATCCTGCAAGGCTATCTCATACAGGCTGGTATGCCCGTTCTTCTTCAACTCGGAACTGATCTGCAACTGGTTGAGCTGCTCGTTCAACGCGGCAATGGCGCGATTCTTCTGCGTGGTACTGTGCCCATCAACGTTTTTGGCCAGTACTCCGTTGGCCACGGCCCAGTCGACGATCGGCAGACTGCCTCGGCGAACCCGGCGGGAGGGCATGATGAAGTAGATCACCGCCATGAAGTCGGTGAAGCGCATGGCCCGTGATGCACCCGGTGTTTCAGCTTCGATCAGGTCCACGTATTGCTTGAAATGTACCCAGGTATGGGAACTCATGTACGACACCTCATCAGGGATGTCCCGCACCAGGAATTCCGGGGCGATGCCCGCCAGCAACAGGTGCGCGGCCATGGGTACGGCGCTGGTGCGCAGGACCTTGAACTGGACCATGGCTTCTACGGCGTTACGGACTTCATGGAAGGTCAGGCCCCAGTTGTAGGAATCGGTCAGGTCATAGCCGGCGACAGTGGCCCGCTGCTTACCAGCATTCGCGTCCAGGCTGAGAATCAGTGCGGCAAACAACAGTGCGTTTCTGCTGGCACGGGTGTTTGCAGCGCTGGCGTGTTCACCGTACCAGCCCACGGTTTCCGATAGCCGCGCGGCCAGTGCCTGGGCCGGGGGCGATGCCAATAGTTGGTGCAGCAGCAGATCAGCCTCGGCGCGCACCTGGTCACGGTTTTTTTCGCCGACGATTGTTTCGCTCAGGTAGTCGAACAGTTTTACGTCCTGGTTGGGCAGGAAGGCGGCGACGGTCTGCAGCACCTGTTTGCGTTGCGCCGCCAGCAGTGGCATCACCTGCAATGCCCGCCAGTAGTTGCCGTGGCGTGGCTGTTTGGTTGTCGGGATGCGCAGGATGCGTGCCGTGGCATGGGCTTCGTCACGGGTAGCCGGTAGCGCCATCTGGTAGAGGTTGAGTAACTGGCGCAAGCTGACCTGGCCATTGGTGCTGATGCGCCCGCCGGATTGGCGGGCCAGTTCCAACAGGGGTTCGGCCATCGAGGTCAGGCTTGAAAGCGGTGTGTCCGCACGGGTGAGTACCTTGGGCGCATCGTCCAGCGCGTAACCACTGAGTTCGCCGTCCGCGTTCAGTACATACACCCGGGCAAGGTTAAATTGGCGGGTGGCGCTCACGCGTTGAAAGGCCGATTCCTGGCGCAAACCTGCGAGCAGTTGCGCCCCTTTGTCCACCAGCATGGCAAAGGGCGAGTCAGCCGCCAGGTTGAACGTCATGTCCAGGGTGCTAGTGAGCTGCGTATCGAGGGTGATCGACTTGAGTGCTGCTTGCATGGTGTAACGGTCATTGAGGACCGCGATATGGCGCATGTGTTTGCTGACGGCCACCAACGAGTGGGCGGCCGAGCTGACATAGGGAAACGTCGCTGCGCTGGTGGCGCGCAGTTGTTCCACCAGGACCTGAACGTCCCCTGCACTGGCAGGACGGGGTAGCCGATACGCCGTCATCAGCGCGGCCAGGCTGAGGCTGGCGTCCGGCAATATGTCGGTATGGGCGAGATTGGCCAGGCGCTCCAGCTCATCCCATTGCTGATTCAGCGCTGAGTTGTTGGAGCGATCCAGAGGTGAGGTATTGGCCTCGCGGCCGTCGGTCACGGCGATCACTACTTTTTGGTCGACGGAATAGCGGTAAGTGGGGGCAGCGCCTTGACTGGCAGGGTTGAGGCTCGCGAACTCTTCGCCCTGCGTCACGGCGTAAAGCAGCTGTGCCGCGTACTTTAAGGTGCTCGACAACATTGAGTCCGAGTCCAGCGTGCATCGTTGCAGGTAGAGCTGCAGCCAATCGAAAGGCGGGCTGCCGTTTGTACTTTGTTCCAGGAGCGTCTGCAGCGCATCGGCCAGTTGTTGGTAATCCCGCTGCTCTTCGGTCAAGCGCTTGCGCAGGGTGGATTTGAGCCGCCCGCTTTCATCGACACCGGGCAGCGTGTCGAGGGTATGGATCTCTTCGAGAATCACCTGAGCCTGCAAATGATTGGTCGGTAACGGGTAGCCATAGAAGGGCAATACCAGGTTCAGAGGCAGTGTCCTCGAATGAGGTTCGACGAGGTTTTCCATGAATGGCAAGCCGGCGTTGACCGTATCGATAATCTGCACCACCTCCAGGATCGGATTCGCGACGCGCCACCAATCAGAGTCTTTGTCCAGGGTGAAGGTGTACGGTGTTTTGACCGTGCCTTCCAGGATCGTGGCCTGCAGATCGCCGCCCCGAAACACCAGGCTCGCCAGTTCCAGGTCATGGCGTGAGGCCCACTCACGGAAGGCCGGGCGGCCGATGGCGTCACAGAAGAGCCGCACCCAGCGACCGAGCATGGTATTTTCCGGCACGCTGATCAAGATGGGTTCGGTTGCCGGGGTGGTGCCTTGGGCAACCAGTCTGATCAAACCGGCGATCAGTTCGGCGATCAGCACTTGATCGTCCTTGAGGCGCAATGCCTGGTGCTTGATCAGGTCCAGGGCGGAGGGAGAAATATTCTTCAACAGGTGGGACAGAAAGGGTAAGTCATCCATGGCGTTCAGGCTCTGTGCAAGGTCGCCCACGTGCTATGGGCGACCGGAGCCTGCATCGTCGGATGGGCCGGGCCAGAACAAAAGACGTACCTTCCTGACGGGGTGTAGCCCGAGTCGACTGCCGTTGCGGGCGCTACGGCAGTCTGGCGTTTGGGCTCAAAAATCCCAGCGGGTCGCCAATTGCAGGCTGCGCGGCTCGCCGTAGAAACCGGTACCGAAGTTGCCCAAGCCGGTGTAGTACTTTTTGTCGAACAGGTTTTTCACGTTCAACGTGGTGCTCAGGTGCTCGTTGAAGCGGTAGCGCGCCATGACGTCCACCAGGAAGTAGCTGTCCTGGGTAATGCGTGAGTTGTGGCCGAAATTCACCGAGTCGTTGGGATCGGGCTGGAACACATTGCCGAAGAACTCGCTCTGCCAATTCACGCCGCCACCCACGGTCAGGTTCTCCAGGGCGCCGGGCAGGCGATAGGTGTTGAACAACCGCACCACTTGCTGGGGCGTGGTGGTTTGCAGCACGGAGCCGTAGACGTAATCGCCGTTGGCGTCACGGCTGTGCTGGTAGGTGTAGCCCGCCGATACGTTCCAGCCGTCCAGCACTTCACCGGCCAGTTCGACTTCAAAGCCCTTGGTGGTGGCGCCGGCAATCGGGCGATACACCGAGTCGGTCTCAAACCCGGAAACGTACTGCGCAACGTTGTCCTGTTCGATGCGGAATGCGGCGAAGCTGGCGTTCAGGCGGCCGTCGAAGAAAGCGGCCTTGAGCCCGGCTTCGTAGGTGTCGCCTTCAATCGGATCGAGCAACTTGCGGTCGGCGTCCTTGCTGTTTTGCGGTTTGTAGATCTTGGTGTAGCTGGTGTACACCGACCAGATGTCATTCAGGTCGTAGACGATACCGGCATAGGGCGTGACGACGCCGGTCTGGCGGTAGGTGAAACGGTTGTCGGCCTTGGTCGGGTCGTAGAAGTCGGTGTTGTCGGTGCCGCTGAAGTTGCTGACGCGGGTGCCAAGGATCACCGACAGGTCATCGGTGGGTCTCAAGCGCGTGGCCAGGTACGCGCCGGTCTGGCGTTGCACGATGTCGTTCTGGCCGCTGCGGGGAATGTCAGGCTTCGGGTATTCGCCGCGCCAGTCGTAAATGCTGCCGCCCACGGGCGGGTAGATCGAGCCGTACACCGGCACGTCCTGTTTCGAGCGGGTGGCCATGAAGCCCATGATCAACTCATGCTCGCGCCCGAACAGGCTGAAGGGGCCATTGAGGTTGATGTCCAGGGTGTTTTGCACCTGGTCACCCTTGTATTTGCCCATGAACATGTACATCCCGCCGCCCGTGGCCGGGTCCGGGTTGCCGCCGCTGGCGGAGGCGAGCAGGGTGTCGTGTTGGCTGCGCTTGCGGTCGAGGCTGACTTTCAGCGACCAGTCGTTCGCGAGCTTTTGTTGCACCGAGGCAAACAGGGTCTGGTTCTGGAAGTCGCGGCGGCTCCAGTCGGCGGCCGGGTTGAAGGACCGCGAGAAGTCGGTGCGTGAACCGTTGCTGAAGTACATCGGGAAGCCGGTCCAGCTGGCGCCACGGGAGCGGGTGTCCTGCTGGTCGATGCCGAAGGTCAGCAGGGTGTCCGGCGTCAGGTCGGCTTCGAGGATGCCGTAGGCAATGTCCTTGGTGTTCTGGTAGTGGTCCAGGTACGACTGGCGATCCTGATACACGCCGACGAAGCGCCCGCGCACGTTGCCGGAGTCGGTCAAAGGCCCGGAAATATCGCCTTCGGTGCGGTAGTTGTCCCACGAGCCGAAGGTCTGCGTGACCGAGGCCTTGAAGTCCCGGGTGGGCTTTTTGCGAATCAGGTTGACCGTGGCCGAAGGGTCGCCCGAACCGGACATCAGGCCGGCTGAGCCCTTGATGATTTCCAGGCGGTCATACACCGCCATGTCGGTGCTGGTGGTGCCGTAGTCATACACGCCGTCGTAGGTGGAGTTGACCCCGTCGTACTGGAAGTTGGTGATCGGCAGGCCGCGGCTGGAAAACTCCCAGCGTTCGCTGTCGTAGTTCTGCACGCTCACACCGGGCGCACGGCGCAGGGTGTCGGCGATGCTGGTAGAGCCTTGGTCGTCCATTTGTTGGCGGGTGATCACTGTTACCGACTGCGGCGTCTCGCGCATCGACAGCGCCAGGCCGGTGGCCGAAGCCATGGCGCCGGTGGTGTAGGAGTGCGTATCTTCGGTGGTGGCGCCCAGGCCTTCGCCGGAGATGGTGGTGGCGCCCAGTTCCAGGGCGCCGGTGTTGGCCGGGACCAACTCCAGCACGTAGCCGTTGTTGCCCTGGGGCACGGCCTGCAAGCCGCTGCCTTGCAACAGCCGTTGCAAACCGCTGGCTGGGGTGTAGCTGCCGTTGAGGCCCGGGCTGGTTTTGCCGCTGGCCAGGCTGTTGTGGCCGGCGAAAAAGATCCCGGACTGCTCGGCGAAGCTGTTCAGCACGTTGACCAACGAACCCGCGGCGATGGTGTAGTGGCGGGCCGTTTCCTGAGTAGACGGTGACTCGGCGGCTTGCGCGTCGAGCGCGCCCAGGCACAACAGGGTAGCAGTAACGGCCAGCGCCAGCGGGCGCAAAGTGAAGCGAACGGGTTGCGACATGAACATTCCCTTTGGATCAAATCGATCGGCGAATTGAAAGCATCTGCAGGGTTTACCGAACGAGTTTTGGAAAAGGGAACTGACGGCTGAAAGTTTTTATGTGCCTGGGTGTTTGGGCCTGACCGTGACCCACCACGGCATGAGCGTGTCGACCTGAATCGGCAGCGCGGCCTGTAGCAGGCGCAATGCGTGGTCGCTGTCTTTGAGGGGGAACGAACCCATTACCGGCAATTGCGCCACGGCTGGATCACAACCCAGGTGGCCGGGGCGAAAACGATTGAGTTCGGCGACCAGTTGGCCAAGCGGCAGGTTGTCGGCCAGCAGTACGCCACGGCTCCAGGCCTCACGGGTGGCGGATGCGGGTGAATGGAGATTGAACCCATCGCGGGTGAAGGCCACTTGTTGCCCGGCCTCGATGATTCGTTGTTGCCGGCTGGCGGCGGTGCGCACTTCAACCCTGCCTTCAAACACATTGAGCAAAGTGCTGTCGCCGTCCTGCAACACGCTGAAGCGGGTGCCGAGTGCCCGCAGGCGACCCTGCTCAGTCTCCACCAGAAACGGGCGGTTCGGGTCCTTTGCGGTCTCGATCAGCACTTCGCCGAAACGCAGGTGCAGCAAGCGCTGGACCCGGTCAAAACGTACATCCAGGGCGCTCAAGGCGTTCAGCCACAGGCGGCTGCCATCGTCCAGCAGCGCTTCGCGGGTTTCACCGCCGGAGGTTGCGTAATCCGCACTCCAGCCTCCCACCAACCGGGGCAGGGCGGTGTTGCGCCAGGTGCCCCAGGCCAGCGTTGAACCGGCACACAGCACCAGCAGGGTCTTGAGCGTCTGGCGCCGAGAGCTGCGCAACGCACGGCTGGCGCTGTGGGATTGCTCGGCCAACGGCGCAAAGCGTTGGCTGACCCGTTCTACATAGCCCCAGGCGGCCTGGTGTTCCGGACTTTGCCCGAGCCATGCCTGCCAGTGCTGGGCAGCCTCTGGCTGATCCTGCAGGCGTATGTACCATTGGGCCGCTTGCTCAAGGCTGGCATGGCTGAGCTTTCCGGGTCTGTTCACTCCACGAGCATCCCGTCCAGTTCGGCTTCCAGCACCGCACAATGCAGCAGCGCCTGGGCCAGGTATTTTTTCACCATCCGTTCGCCTACCCCGAGCTGTTCGCCGATCTGCTTGTAGGGCGTACCGTGCAACTGCGCCAGCAGGAACGCTTCGCGCACCTTGTGGGGCAGCCGCGCGAGCATGGCGTCCACTTCGTACAGGGTTTCGACAATGATTGCCCGCTGCTCCGGCGACGGTTGCAGGGCTTGCGGCCGGTCCGCGAGGCTTTGCAGCCACGCTTGTTCCAGTTGGCGCCGACGCCAGTGATCAATGCACAACCCCCGGGCGATGGTGGCCAGGTAGGAGCGCTCCCGCGTCTCATCGGCGCCGGCCGGCGGGCGCTTGAGTACCCGGATGAAGGTGTCATGGGCCAGGTCCGCCGCATCCCAGCGATTGCTCAGGCGCCGGCGCAGCAGCCCCAGCAGCCAGGAATGGTGATTGCCGTAGAGGTCGCTGAACGAGGTGGACGGGGTCGACACAGTATCCATGTGGCGCAGAAGCCTTGGCGTAAATAAGAATTGGTCGCGATTAAACCAAAGGGCCGGGCACTGCGCAAATGATATTGGTTTGCTTTTGCGGCGTTGTCAGAGCCCACGCTTTTCGGCAATCCATGCGGTGGCCAGGTCGATAAAGGCCCGCAGTTTCGGTTGGCTCTGGGTTCGGGCGGGGAAATACAGGTACAGCCCGCTGCTTGGCGGTACGAAAGATTGCAGCACGGGCTCCAGTGCGCCTGAAGCCAGGTCCTCCATGACCTCGAAATCACTCACGTACGCCAGGCCCTGGCCGGCCCGCGCGGCGGCGATCATCAGGTTGCGGTCATTGACGATCAACCCGCCTTGAACGCCGACCGTAAATTCCCGGCCCGCCCGCTCGAATTCCCAGCGGTGTGCCATGCCCGAGGTCAGGAAGCGATAACCGATGGTTTGATGGGCCGTGAGCGCTTCCGGCGTTGTCGGCTTGCCGGCCTTGGCAAAGTAGGCGGGAGAGCCCACTACCGACCAGTTCAGGTCCGGGGTCAGGCGCACGGCAACCATGTCTTTGTCGATGGATTCCCCCAGGCGAATACCGGCGTCGAAGCCCTCGGTCACCAGGTCCACCGTGGCATCATCGAGGGAAATATCCAGCACCACATCGGGAAAGGCCTCGCGAAAACGCGGGATCAACGGCTCGATCAGCAACTTGCCCGACAACCTTGGCACCGTCAGCCGCAGAGTGCCCATGGGCCGGTCGCGGTAGCCACTGAGGGCCGCCAGCGCATCGTCAATCTCCCCGGCGGCGGGGCGCAGGCGGCTGTAAAGCGTCATGCCGGCCTCGGTCAGCGCTACCCGGCGCGTGGTGCGCTGGAACAGCACCACACCCGTGCGCTTCTCCAGGGTCTTCACCGCATGGCTGACCGCCGTCGGTGTTACGCCGAGGCGTGCAGCGGCCTGGGTGAAGCTCTTCAGTTCGGCCACGGCGAGAAATTCGGTCAAGCCATTGAAGGGATCAAGGTTCATCAGTCAGCCATTATGAAATTCTGTTTCAGAGTGCTTGTAGCACGAGACGGTTTTTCAGGCTAATGCCTCAGCGTACCTTGGCTCCACATTCACTCCATCAGGTACGGATCATGACAACGGCACATTCCTTCAAGCGTGTTTGGCTGGTAACCGGGGCTTCCCGGGGCATCGGCGCGAAAATCGTCGCGGCAGCTCTGGCCCACGGTGATGCGGTGGTGGCGACGGCCCGCAACGCCCATACCGTTACCGAACGCTTCGGTGAGCAACCCGGGCTGCTGGCGGTGCAACTGGACGTGACCGACGAATCCCAGGCTGCCGACGTTGCCCGTGCCGCCATTGAGCACTTCGGGCACATTGATGTGTTGGTCAACAATGCCGGTTTTGGCCTGCTGGGCGCGGTGGAGGAGGCGTCTGCCGATGAGGTTCGCCGCTTGTATGAAACCAACGTGTTCGGGCTGCTCAATGTCACTCGCGGTGTATTGCCGTTCATGCGCCAGGCGCGCAGCGGGCACGTGATCAATATTTCGTCGGTGGGCGGCTTCCGTTCGGGTGCGGGATTCGGCACGTACTGCTCGACCAAGTTTGCCGTTGAAGGGTTGAGCGAGGCGCTGCACGCAGAGCTGGCACCCTTGGGCGTCAAGGTGACGGTGGTGGAGCCGGGTTATTTCCGTACCGACTTCCTGGATGGCAACTCCCTGGTGGAGTCGCCCTTGATCATCGACGATTACGCCGCCACGTCCGGCGAGGTGCGCAAGCTGGCCAAGGTCTACAACCAGCAGCAACCGGGTAACCCGGAGCTGCTGGCAGTGGCCATGATCAAGCTGGTGGAAGCGCTGCATCCGCCGATGCGCCTGGCCCTGGGCACCGACACGTTGCAGGCGATTGAGGACAAGCTGGCCTACGTCAAGGAAGAGACCGCTGCCTGGCGTGAATTGTCGGCCTCAACCGATTTCTGACACCCAATGGCGTAGCAGCTGTCGAGCCGCAGCCTCGCTGGGGCTCGACAGCTGCTACGGTGGTTCTACTGCTAGGGGCCGGGCACCAAAAACGCCGCCTCCAGCAGTTGCCGGGTGTAGGCATGCTGGGGGTTGGCGAAGATCGCGGGTGCATCTCCCTGTTCAACCGCCTGCCCGTGTTTTACTACCATCAGTTGGTGACTCAAGGCCTTGACCACCGCCAGGTCGTGGCTGATGAACAGGTAGGTCAGGTTGTACTTGGCCTGCAGGTTGCGCAGCAGGTCCACCACCTGGCGCTGCACGGTACGGTCGAGGGCCGAGGTCGGCTCATCCAGCAAAATCAGCCGGGGCTTGAGCACCAGGGCGCGGGCAATAGCGATGCGCTGGCGTTGGCCGCCGGAAAATTCGTGAGGGTAGCGATTGCGGGTTTCCGGGTCCAGGCCCACTTCCTTCAGCGCGGCGATAATCGCCGCTTCCTGCTCGGCGGCAGTGCCCATCTTGTGAATACGCAGGCCTTCGCCGACGATCTCGCTCACGCACATGCGCGGGCTCAGGCTGCCAAACGGATCCTGGAACACCACCTGCATTTCCCGGCGCAGCGGGCGCACCTGTTGCTGGCTGAGCTTGTCCATCTGATGGCCTTCGAAGCGAATGCCACCCTTGCTCGCAATCAGCCGCAAAATTGCCAGGCCCAGGGTGGATTTGCCCGAGCCGCTTTCACCGACGATGCCCAGCGTCTGGCCCTGGGGCAGGCTGAAGTTGATGCCATCCACCGCCTTGACGTAATCGACGGTATTGCGCAGGAAGCCTTTCTTGATTGGGAACCAGACCTTCAGGTCATCGACTTCCAGCAACGGTGGGCCGACTTCATTGGTGGCGGGGCCGCCGCTGGGTTCCGCTGCCAGCAGCTCCTGGGTGTAAGGGTGCTGCGGCGCCTGGAACAGGCTTTCGCATTCGGCCTGCTCGACGATGCAGCCTTTTTGCATCACGCATACCCGGTGGGCAATGCGCCTTACCAGGTTCAAGTCATGGCTGATCAACAGCAAGGCCATGCCCAGGCGCGCCTGCAATTCCTTGAGCAGCTCCAGGATCTTCAGCTGCACGGTGACGTCGAGTGCCGTGGTCGGTTCGTCGGCAATCAACAGCTCCGGCTCATTGGCCAGGGCCATGGCGATCATCACCCGCTGGCGCTGGCCGCCGGACAGCTCGTGGGGCAGGGCCTTGAGGCGTTTATGGGGCTCGGGGATGCCTACCAGTTCCAGCAGCTCCAGGGTGCGTTTGGTGGCCACCTTGCCGGTAAGCCCCTTGTGCAGGCCGAGCACTTCGTTGATCTGCTTCTCGATGGAGTGCAGCGGGTTCAACGAGGTCATCGGTTCCTGGAAAATCATCGCAATCCGGTTGCCGCGGATATGCCGGATGGTCTTTTCCTTCAGGGTCAGCAAATCGTGGTTGGCGTACTGGATCGTGCCCGACGGGTGACGTGCCAGCGGGTAGGGCAACAGGCGCAGGATCGAGTGCGCCGTGACCGACTTGCCCGAGCCGCTTTCGCCCACCAATGCCAGCGTTTCGCCGCGCTTGATATCGAAGCTGACGTTGTTCACCACCCGCTGGTGGCTGTTGCCTACGACGAACTCGACGGAGAGGTCGCGGACTTCGATCAGATTGTCCTGATTCATCTCATTTCCTCGGGTCGAAGGCATCGCGAGCGGACTCGCCGATAAACACCAGCAGACTCAACATGATCGCCAGCACGGCAAACGCACTCATGCCCAGCCACGGCGCCTGCAGGTTGGATTTGCCCTGGGCCACCAGTTCACCCAGGGACGGCGAGCCGGCCGGCAGGCCAAAACCCAGGAAGTCCAGCGCAGTGAGGGTGCCGATCGCCCCGGTCAGGATGAACGGCATGAAGGTCAAGGTGGAGACCATGGCGTTGGGCAGGATATGGCGGAACATGATCGCGCCGTTCTGCATCCCCAGCGCCCGGGCCGCCCGCACATATTCCAGGTTACGCCCACGCAGGAACTCGGCGCGCACCACGTCCACCAGGCTCATCCAGGAAAACAGCAGCATGATCCCCAGCAGCCACCAGAAGTTGGGTTGCACGAAGCTGGCGAGGATGATCAGCAGATACAGCACCGGCAAGCCGGACCAGATTTCCAGGAAACGCTGGCCGGCCAGGTCGACCCAACCACCGTAGAAGCCCTGCAACGCGCCGGCGATCACGCCGATGATCGAGCTGAGCACGGTGAGCGTCAGGGCAAACAGCACGGAAATCCTGAAGCCGTAGATCACCCGCGCCAGCACATCGCGGCCCTGGTCGTCGGTGCCCAGCAGGTTGTCCCGTGACGGCGGTGCGGGGGCCGGAACTTTCAGGTCGTAGTTGATGCTCTGGTAGCTGTACGGAATCGGCGCCCACAAGGTCCAGGCATTCTTGGCCTTGAGCAGCTCCTGGATATACGGGCTCTTGTAGTTGGCTTCCAGCGGGAATTCGCCGCCGAAGGTGGTCTCGGGGTAGCGCTTGAGCGCCGGGAAATACCAGTCGCCGTCGTAGTGCACCGCCAGCGGCTTGTCGTTGGCGATCAGCTCGGCGCCCAGGCTCAGGCCGAACAGGATCAAAAACAGCCACAGCGACCACCAGCCACGCTTGTTGGCCTTGAAACGCTCGAACCGGCGACGATTGAGGGGGGATAGATTCATCTCAATGCTCCCGGCTGGCGAAGTCGATGCGCGGATCGACCAGGGTGTAGGTGAGGTCGCCGATCAGCTTCACCACCAATCCCAGCAGGGTGAAGATAAACAGGGTGCCGAACACCACCGGGTAGTCGCGGTTGATCGCCGCTTCAAAGCTCATCAGGCCCAGGCCGTCGAGGGAGAAGATCACTTCCACCAGCAACGAGCCGGTGAAGAAAATGCCGATGAAGGCCGACGGGAAGCCGGCAATCACCAGCAGCATCGCGTTGCGAAACACATGGCCGTACAGCACGCGGTGGTTGGTCAGGCCCTTGGCCTTGGCGGTGACCACGTACTGCTTGTTGATCTCGTCGAGGAAGCTGTTTTTGGTCAGCAGGGTCATGGTGGCGAAGTTGCCGATCACCAGGGCGGTCACCGGCAGGGCAAGGTGCCAGAAGTAATCGAGGATCTTGCCGCCCCAGCTCAATTCATCAAAGTTGTTGGACGTGAGTCCGCGTAACGGAAACCAGTCGAAGTAACTGCCGCCGGCGAACACCACGATCAGCAGGATCGCAAACAGGAACGCCGGGATCGCGTAGCCGACGATGATCGCCGAGCTGGTCCAGACGTCGAAGTGGCTGCCGTGCCGCGTAGCCTTGGCGATTCCCAGGGGGATCGACACCAGGTACATGATCAGGGTGCTCCACAACCCGAGGGAGATGGACACCGGCATCTTTTCCTTGATCAGGTCGATGACCTTCGCATCGCGAAAGAAGCTGTCGCCAAAATCCAGCCGGGCGTAGTTCTTGACCATGATCCACAAGCGTTCCGGCGCCGACTTGTCGAAGCCGTACATCTTCTCGATTTCCTTCACCAGCGCCGGGTCCAGGCCCTGGGCGCCGCGGTAGCTGGAACCGGCCACCGAGACTTCGGCACCGCCCCCGGCAATCCGGCTGGTGGCGCCTTCAAAGCCTTCGAGCTTGGCGATCATCTGCTCCACCGGGCCACCCGGGGCGGCCTGGATGATCACAAAGTTGATCAGCAAAATGCCGAACAGGGTCGGGATGATCAGCAGCAGTCGACGAAAAATATAGGCCAGCATCTCAGTCGCCCCCGCTCGCCGGATCGGCGCTCTGGTTGGTGTCCACGGTTATCGCAGGTTTCACGTCGGGTTTGCTCCACCAGGTGGCGGTGCCGACGTCATACCGTGGCGAGACCTTCGGATGGCCGAGGTGGTCCCAATACGCCACGCGGAAGGTCTTGATGTGCCAGTTGGGGATCACGTAGTAGCCGAACTGCAGCACGCGGTCCAGGGCCTTGGCGTGGGCCACCAGGCTCTTGCGCGAGTCGGAGTCGATGAGTTCTTCCACCAACTGGTCGATGGCCGGGTCTTTCAGGCCGATGTAGTTGCGGCTGCCGGGCTTGTCGGCGCTGGATGACTTCCAGTACTCGCGCTGCTCGTTACCGGGCGATGAGGATTGCGGGAAGCTGCCCACCACCATGTCGAAATCCCGCGAACGGATGCGGTTGATGTACTGCGAGATGTCGACCCGGCGAATCACCAGGTCGATCCCCAGGTCTGCCAGGTTGCGCTTGAACGGCAACAGGATGCGTTCGAACTCGGTCTGTGCCAGCAGGAACTCGATGGTCACGGGCTTGCCGGTGGTGTCGACCATCTTGTCGTCGACGATCTTCCAGCCGGCCTCTTGCAGCAGTTGATAGGCCTCGCGCTGCTGGGTGCGGATCATGCCGCTGGCGTCGGTCTTCGATGGCTCGAAGGCTTCGGTAAACACCTGGGGCGGGATCTTGTCCCGCAGCGGTTCAAGAATCGCCAGCTCATCCGGGCCGGGCAGGCCGGTGGCGGCCATCTCGGAGTTTTCGAAATAGCTGCGGCTGCGGGTGTAGGCGCCGTTGAACAGTTGCTTGTTGCTCCATTCAAAGTCCAGCAACAGGCTGATGGCCTTGCGCACCCGCACATCCTGGAACATCGGTTTGCGGGTGTTGAACACGAAGCCCTGCATGCCGGTGGGGTTGCCGTTGGGGATTTCTTCCTTGATCAGGCGGCCCTGGGTGACGGCGGGGGTGTTGTAGGCATTGGCCCAGTTTTTCGCGCTGATTTCCAGCCAGTAATCGAACTGCCCGGCCTTGAGGGCTTCGAGGGCCACGGTGTTGTCGCGGTAGTAATCGGTGACCCGGTAATCGAAGTTGTAGAAACCCTTGTTGATCGGCAGGTCCTTGGCCCAGTAGTCCTTGACCCGCTCGTAGCGGACCGAGCGCCCGGCCTTGACCTCGGCCACCTTGTACGGGCCGCTGCCCAGCGGAATCTCCAGGTTGCCCTTGGAGAAGTCGCGGCCCTCCCAGTAATGCTTGGGCAACACTGTCAGTTGCCCAAGGATCAGCGGCAGTTCGCGGTTGTTGGTGCGCTTGAACTTGAACAGCACCCGCAGCGGGTCTTCGGCGATCACTTCGTCGACATCCGCGTAGTAGGTCTTGAAGATCGGCGAGCCGTCCTTCATCAGCGTCTGGAAGCTGAACACCACGTCTTCGGCACGGATCGGGTGGCCGTCGTGGAAGCGCGCTTCAGGGCGGATGTAGAAGCGCACCCAGCTGTTGTCCGGGGCCTTTTCGATCTTGCCGGCTACCAGGCCGTATTCGGTGATGGGTTCGTCCAGGCTTTGCTGGGCGAGGGTGTCGTAGATCAGGCCGATATCATCTGCCGGCACGCCCTTGCTGATGAATGGGTTGAGGCTGTCGAAGCTGCCCATGCTGGATACGCGGAAGGTGCCACCCTTGGGGGCATCCGGATTTACGTAGTCGACGTGTTTGAAATCGGCGGGGTACTTGGGCGGTTCGTTGTAGAGGGTCAGGGCATGTTGCGGGGCCGCATTGGCCGCGGCGCAAAACAGCAGGCTGCCAAGGATCGCAGTACGCAAAGGTATCATTGGGCTTTCTCCGAAGCTTTCAGCCACCATGCGCTCAGGCCCAGGCTGTAGGGCGGCGTGGTGACGAAGGCGAACCGGTTGCGGTACGCCAGGCGATGATAGTTGAGGTACCAGTTGGGAATACTGTAGTGCTGCCACAGCAGGACGCGGTCCAGCGCCCGGCCGGCGGCCAACTGTTCTTCACGGGTTTGCGCCGCCAGCAGTTGGTCCAGCAGGTGGTCGACCACCGGGTTGGCGATGCCTGCGTAATTCTTGCTGCCCTTGATCCCCGCCTGGCTGGAGTGGAAATACTGCCACTGCTCAAGGCCGGGGCTGAGGGTCTGGTTGAGGGTCATCAGAATCATGTCGAAGTCGAACTGATCGAGGCGTTGTTTGTACTGCGCGCGGTCTACCGTGCGCAAGCGGGCATCGACGCCGATGCTTGTCAGATTCTCGACATAGGGCTGCAGGATGCGCTCCAGGTTCGGGTTCACCAGCAGAATCTCCAGCCTCAGCGGCTGCCCGTCACTGTTGAGCAAGCGTTGCCCGGACAGCTTCCAGCCGGCGTCCGCCAACAATGCGAGGGCGCGGCGCATCGTGTCGCGAGGAATGCCGCGACCGTCGGTCTGGGGCAGGCTGAAGGGCTGGGTAAACAGGTTGGCCGGCAGTTGGTCGCGATAGGGCGACAGCATCAGCCACTCGTGGCCGGTCGGCACGCCGGTGGCGGAGAACTCGCTGTTGGGGTAATAGCTGAGGCTGCGTTTATAGGCGCCGCTGAACAGGGTGCGGTTGGTCCACTCGAAATCGAACATCAGCCCCAACGCTTCGCGGACCTTGGCCTGGCTGAAGGCCGGGCGCCGGCTGTTCATGAACAGGCCCTGGCTCTGGGTCGGTATCTGGTGGGCGATCTGCGCCTTGATCACATCGCCACGGTTGACCGCCGGGAAGTTGTAGCCGTTGGCCCAGTTCTTCGCCTGGTGCTCGATATAGATATCGAACTCGCCGGCCTTGAACGCTTCGAAGGCCACGTCGCTGTCGCGGTAGAACTCCACCTCGACCTTGTCGTAGTTATACAAACCACGGTTGACCGCCAGGTCCTTGCCCCAGTAATCCTTGACCCGCTCGAACACCAGTTGTCGCCCGGGGCTGACCTTGCTGATGCGGTAAGGCCCGCTGCCCAGCGGCGGTTCGAAGGTGGTGGCCTTGAAGTCGCGGTTTTTCCAGTAATGCTGGGGCAATACCGGTAGCTCGCCCAGGCGCAGGATCAGCAACGGGTTGCCGGCGCGCTTGAACACAAAACGAATGCGATGCCGGTTAAGAATGTCGACCCGGGCCACTTCCTGCAGGTTGGTGCGGTACTGCGGGTGGCCTTCGGTCAGCAGCGTGCGATAGGAAAACGCCACGTCGTAGGCGGTGATCGGCTTGCCATCGTGAAACCGCGCTTCAGGGCGCAGGTTGAACACTACCCAGCTACGGTCCTCGCTGTATTCCACCGATTGGGCAATCAGGCCGTAGCTGGAAGTCGGCTCATCGCCAGAGGGGGCGTACTGACCGGTGCCTACCATCAGCGGCTCATTGAGCTCGTTGACGCCGTATTGCAGGAAGTTGGCGGTGGAGACCGGGCTGGAACCCTTGAAGGTGTACGGGTTGAGGGTGTCGAAAGTGCCAAACGCCATGACCCGCAAGGTGCCGCCCTTGGGCGCTGCGGGGTTTACCCAGTCGAAGTGGGTGAATTTGGCCGGGTACTTGAGCGTGCCGAACTGCGCATAACCGTGGCTCTCGGTAATGGTCGCGTTCGCGGAAAAGCTCAAGGCCAGACTTATTAGTAGAAGGAGGGGACGCTTCAAGTCAGGGATCCGATCCAGGCGGCTTGGGCTTTATGAACCGTACAGTAACAGCTTGTTCCGATTGGAAAAAGGCTGGCGCCGCAGGAGGGAGACTACAGGCTTGGATGGGGGTTGGCAGGGTGAAGAACAAAGGGGGAGCTGTTGCCAGTTCCCCCTCGTGTTTGCTGCTTAGCGCGGCCCGGAAACCACCAGCATCTGCCCAGGTTTCAGCGCCTGGCCAGTGCGTGGGTTCCAGCGCTTGAGATGTTGCATCTCGACGTTGAAGCGCTTGGCGACGATGTACAGCGAATCGCCTTTCTTGACCTTGTACTGCACCGGTTTCTTGCTGTCGGCCTTGGCCACCAGCTTGCGGGTGTCCTGCATCACCAGGGTCTGGCCGACCTTGAGCGCCTGCCCGTTGAGCTTGTTCCAGCGCTGCAGGTCATGTACATCGACCTTGTTGGCCTTGGCGATCAGCGTCAGGTTGTCGCCGCTGCGTACCTTGTAGTTGCGGGTGCGACCGGCAATGGCCTTGTGCTCAACGTCGTCGAACACCGGCTTTTTCGGGCGCATGCTCAACAATTCTTCGGGCTTCATCGCCGAAAGGCTGCTGGCCAGCAGCTGCGCCTTGGACGTCGGCACCAGCAAATGCTGCGGGCCGTCCAGGGTGGTGCGCTGTTTCAAGGCCGGGTTGAGCTGGAACAGTTCGTCTTCGTCAATCTCGGCCAGCGCGGCGACCCGTGACAGGTCCATGCTGGTCTTGATTTCTACCACTTCGAAGTACGGCGTGTTGGCGATCGGGTTCAAGTTGACGCCATACGCCTCGGGGGCCAGCACCACCTGGGACAGCGCCAGGAACTTGGGCACGTAGTCCTTGGTTTCCTGGGGCAGTGGCAGGTTCCAGTAGTCCGTCGGCAAACCGAGCTTCTCGTTACGCTCGATGGCCCGGCTGACCGTGCCCTCACCGGCGTTGTAAGCCGCCAGGGCCAGCAACCAGTCGCCGTTGAACATGTCATGCAGGCGAGTCAGGTAGTCGAGGGCAGCGGTGGTGGAGGCGGTGATGTCGCGGCGGCCGTCGTAGGCGCGGGTCTGGCGCAGGTTGAAATAGCGCCCGGTGGCGGGAACGAACTGCCACAGGCCGACCGCATCGCTGCGGGAATAGGCCATTGGGTTGTAGGCACTTTCAATCACTGGCAGCAGCGCCAGCTCCAGGGGCATGTTGCGTTCTTCAAGGCGTTCGACGATGTAATGAATGTAGAGGCTGCCGCGTTCGCCGGCGTTCTCGAGGAAGGATGGGTTGCTGGCAAACCACAATCGTTGCTGTTCAATGCGCGGGTTGACGCCTAACCCGTCCTGCAATTGAAAGCCCCGGCGCATGCGTTCCCAGACATCCTGGGGCACTTCCGGGCTTGGCTTCTCTGATAGCCAAAGGGGTTTTTGCTTGATCTTGGCGGTAAGGTTTGGCTTGGGTTGCACGGTGGATTGTGCGGCAAAATGGGTCGATTGGCAGCCCGCCAGAGTAGCGGACACAGCCACCGCCACGGCTTGAGCCAGGCGGGTCAATGCGTCTGAATGGTTGGTTTTACGAATAGATGACGACATTGGCTGGAAGTAAGTTCCGGGCAAAAATGTCGGGCGATTCTAGAAAGCGCGTGGGTTGCGGTCAACCATTCAGAAATTACGTACTAAATTCCGCGCGCTTAGAACGTATCTTTCCACGACCTCAAGCTAGCAAACACCTCACTCCCGGCCCGGTTATCGCGGCCATTCCGTTCGTCCGCTTTTTCTTTAACGGATGTTTCAGAGGTCCGCAGAAAAGGGTTGGTGCGTTTTTCCAGGGCCAAAGTCGAAGGCAATGTTATCTGGCCGTTCGCCCGCAGTTGCCGCACGTTCTCCACCCGTTCGGCGATATCCGCGTTATGCGGTTCCACGGCCTGGGCGAATTTCAGGTTACTTTGTGTGTATTCGTGGGTGCAGTACACCAGCGTGTTGGCCGGCAAGGCCGCCAGGCGCTCCAGTGAGGTGTGCATTTGCTGCGGGGTGCCTTCGAACAGGCGGCCACAACCGGCGGCGAAGAGGGTGTCGCCACAGAACAGCACGCCCTCGTGATAAAAGGCGATGTGCCCCAGGGTATGGCCGGGTACGGCAAACACCTCGAAGTCCCAACCCAGCACGTTGATGCGGTCGTTATCCTGGAGTGCCACGTCCCGCGCCGGGATCTTTTCATTTGCCGGGCCGTAGACCGTGGCGCCTGAAACACTTTTAAGTTGCTCGACGCCGCCGACATGATCATGGTGATGGTGCGTCACCAGGATGTCGCTGAGGGTCCACTCGGGATGCTGCTGGAGCCAGGCCAGCACGGGCGCGGCATCACCGGGATCGACCACCGCGCAGCGCTTGTTCGGCTGATCCTGTAACAACCAGATGTAGTTATCGGTGAAGGCGGGCAGGGCACTGATCTGTATCATTCTTTGATTCGCCAAGCTGAACACATTGGTGCATCTTAGAGCTTCTTGGCGCGTTGGAGAATGCAATGACTGATAAAGCGTTCGCCCAGGCCGATCCCGAGTGGCTGGCACTGATCGGTGCCGCCCGTGAATGGCTGTCCGGGCCTGTCGGGCAATTTTTACTGGATGAAGAACGGCGCATGCTCGAAGACGAGCTGGGTCGGTTCTTTGGTGGTTACCTGGTGCATTACGGGCCGTCGGCACAAACCCCGCCGTCGGCACCCCAGGTGCAACGCAATGTGCGCCTGGGGGCGCCGCTGCCGGGGGTTGAAATCGTCTGCGAGGAGCAGGCCTGGCCGTTGAGCGAGCATGCGGCCGATGTGGTGGTGATGCAGCATGGCCTGGATTTCTGCCTGTCGCCCCACGGTTTGCTGCGCGAAGCGGCCAGCAGCGTGCGCCCTGGTGGCCATTTGCTGATCATTGGCATCAACCCCTGGAGCAGTTGGGGCTTGCGCCATGTGTTCGCCCATGACGGGCTGCGCCAGGCGCGCTGCATCTCGCCGTCGCGAGTCGGCGACTGGTTGAACCTGCTGGGCTTTGCGCTGGAGAAACGCCGCTTCGGGTGCTATCGTCCGCCGCTTGCGTCTGCCAAGTGGCAAGGCCGGCTGGCCGGCTGGGAACGCAGGGCCGGTGCCTGGCAATTGTCCGGCGGGGGTTTCTACCTGTTGGTGGCGCGCAAGATCGTCGTTGGCCTGCGCCCGGTGCGCCAGGTGCGTCGCGAGCCAATGGGCAAGCTGGTGCCGATGCCGATGGCCAAGGTCAATCGCAAGCAGAGCGAACAGTAAACATACCTTTTTGATTTCAGGTCGAGCCTCTCGACCTCGGGCACTTGTCGGTCGATTATCGGCAACCCGCTTTGATGGATCCCGCTTTAATGGACAGTGAAATGACCGATACCGTAGAACTCTTCACCGATGGCGCCTGCAAGGGCAACCCCGGCCCCGGCGGATGGGGCGCCTTGCTGGTGTGCAAGGGCGTGGAGAAGGAACTGTGGGGCGGCGAAGCCAACACCACCAACAACCGCATGGAACTGATGGGCGCGATCCGTGGCCTGGAAGAGCTCAAGCGCCGTTGCGACGTATTGCTGGTGACCGACTCCCAGTACGTGATGAAGGGCATCAACGAGTGGATGGTCAACTGGAAGAAGCGCGGCTGGAAGACTGCGGCCAAGGAGCCGGTGAAAAACGCCGACCTGTGGCAATTGCTCGATGAGCAATGCAATCGGCACAACATCACCTGGAAATGGGTGCGCGGGCACATCGGCCATCCCGGCAACGAGCGGGCCGACCAACTGGCCAACCGCGGTGTGGATGAAGTGCGCGGCTACAAACAGAGCTGATGCCCGCTGACGTGTTAAGATCCCGCCCCTTGAAATGTACCAAACCGTTGAGAGCTGAACCCTGATGGCCATCCGATCTGTTGTACTCGATACCGAAACCACCGGCATGCCGGTGACCGACGGCCACCGGATCATTGAAATCGGCTGTGTCGAACTGATGGGCCGCCGCCTCACCGGCCGGCACTTCCACGTCTACCTGCAACCGGATCGGGAGAGTGACGAAGGCGCCATCGGCGTCCACGGCATCACCAACGAATTCCTGGTGGGCAAGCCACGGTTTGCCGAAGTGGCGGATGAGTTCTTCGAGTTCATCAACGGCGCGCAACTGATCATCCATAACGCGGCGTTCGACGTTGGCTTCATCAACAACGAATTCGCGCTGATGGGGCAGACCGACCGGGCCGATATCACCCGGCACTGCTCGATCCTCGACACCTTGATGATGGCGCGTGAGCGTCACCCGGGCCAGCGCAACAGCCTCGATGCGTTGTGCAAACGCTATGGCGTCGACAACTCCGGCCGTGAACTCCACGGCGCGTTGCTCGACTCCGAGATTCTCGCCGACGTCTACCTGACCATGACCGGTGGCCAGACCAGCCTGTCCCTGGCCGGTAATGCCTCGGACGGCAATGGTTCGGCGGAAGGCTCGGGCAATCGTCCTTCGGAAATCCGCCGCCTGCCAGCGGATCGCCAGCCCACTACGATCATTCGCGCCAGCGAGCAGGACATGGCCGAACACGCGGCGCGCCTTGAGGCGATCGCCAAGTCTGCCGGCGCACCCGCGCTGTGGACCCAATTGACCCAGCAATAACCTTTACCCCAGCGCCAGCCCCTGGCTGGCCCTGATCAGGTCATATGCCTTGCGCGCAATCGGGTTCGCCGTGTTCGGACGGATCCACAGGTAGTACGTGACCTCCGGCATCCTCGGCAATCCATCGTTTTCCCCCAATACTCGCATATCCGGCCCGAGCATCTCCATGCTCCGTGGGGTCACGCCGAGCCCTGCGCGGGTTGCCGCCTTGATACCGATCAGGTTCGATGCCAGGTACGCCTGGCGCCACGGGATATTCGCCCGTTCCAGCGCCTCAAGGGCGTAGCGCCGATAAATGCTCGGCTCATCCACCAGAATCAATGGCAGCGGCTCGCTTGGCGAGTGAATGTATTGCGCCGAACAAATCCACCACACCGGCGAGGTGCGCAGTGCAAAGCCCTCCAGGTTGGCATCGGCGCGGGTGGAAATCACCATGTCGACCTTGCCCCGGTGCAGGTCATCCATCAGGAACGGGCTGCGCCCGACGTCGATCTCCAGGCGCAGGCGCGGTGCCGAGCGGGCGATGTGGCTGAGGATCGGCGGCAGGATGGTGTCGGCGATGTCGTGGGGCGAGCCGATACGCAGTACGCCGCTGAGGCTGCTTTCCCGCAGGGAATTGAGTGCATCGTCATTCAGCGAGAGCATCTGCCGCGCATGCCGCAACAGCTGCATCCCGGGTTCTGTCAGTTGTTTTTGCCGGCCACGTTTTTCAAACAGGCTGACGCCCACTTGTTGTTCCAGACGCTGCATATGCTGGGTGACGGAAGATTGTGTGCGTGCCAGGTGAGTGCCGGCTTCGGCAAAGCTGTGGTGGTCGACCACGGCGATAAAGGTGCGGAGCAGTTCAAGATCGAGGGTCGACATGGCCATTCCAGGGCGTTTTTATATCAAGGGTGCGAAGATAAACATTACAAATGTTTATGTTTTGTCGCGCCGGGTTTTTACGAGGGCTAATGAATTCGAGTATATGGCCAAAAGTCAGCGCGTCCATATACGGGAAGTTATAACGATATTAGATATTTGAATTTCCGTTAGCCCGGCACTCTCCCTAGCATGCCCCCACATCAGGTCGGGGTACGCCGATCGCTAATGAGGGGAGTTCCATGGGGTTTGTGCGCGCGGCGGTAAAACGAAGGTTGCCTGTGGTCCTGGGCGCGTTGATAGCCCTGGGCGGCAGCGCAGTGGCTCAGGCCGATGCGACCCTGGACAAGATCCAGCAGCGCCATGTGCTGGTGGTCGGCGTGCTGCTGTCTGGCGGGCCGTTTGGCGGCATCGACCCCACCACCCAGAAGCCCAGGGGCTTGAACGTCGACCTGGCCAACGAGCTGGGCCGTCAGTTGGGCGCCGAGGTGCAGCTGGTGCCGGTATTGCCGGCCAACCGTGTGCAGTTCCTGCAACAGGGCAAGGTCGACCTGCTGATCGCCAATATGGAATGGACCGCCGAGCGTGGCGAGATCCTCGGGTTCGTGCCGACGCCGTTCTACAAGATCGGCGGCACTGCTGCCGTACTCAAGGACAGCAAGATCACCCGCTGGGAAGATCTCAAGGACCAGCCGGTGTGCACCTCCCAGGGCAGCAGCTACGTCAAGCCGCTGACCGAACTGGGCGCGCAGATCAAGGCCTTCAAGAGCTCTTCGGAATCCCTGCTGGCCCTGCGCGGCAACAACTGCGTCGCTGCGGTGCATGACTCCACCCTGGTCAACCCGCTGATCAACGACAGCGCCGAATGGAAGGATTACCGCACCCTCAGTCCCGAGCTGAACCCGGCGCCATCGGTAATCTGGACCCGCCGTGGCGAGAACGACACCCAGGCCAAACTCGACCCGATCGTCAAGGACCTGCACCGCAGCGGCTGGCTGATCGAAGCCCAGACCCGCAACCACATCACCCCGGCGTCCCCGGCGCTGGTGGAGTTGCAAAAACAGTTCAAGGGCGCCTGACACATGACATTGAGAACCCTGACCGCCTTGGGCCTGGCACTGTGCGCCAGCCTGGTCCACGCCGACGCCACCCTCGACAAGATCCAGCAACGCCACGCCATCAGCGTCGGCGTGATCCTCAGCGGTCCGCCGTTTGGCACCATCGACCCCAAGACCGGCGAACACCTGGGCTACAACGTCGAACTGGCCAAGGGCCTGGGCCAGGCGCTGGGTGTGGAGACCAGGACCGTTTCGGTACTGGCGCCCAACCGCGTGCAGTTCCTGCAACAGGGCAAGGTCGACGTGCTGATCGCCAACATGCAGTACACCGACGAACGCGCCGAGATTCTCGACTACGTGCCCACGCCCTATGAAGAAGTCGGCGGCGCGGCGTTGATCCGCAAAGGCGCTGGCATCACCCAGTGGGCCGACCTCAAGGACAAGCCGGTGTGCGTGTCCCAGGGCAGCAACTTCATCAAGCCGTTGCAGGAAACCTACGGCGCGCAGATCAAGGCGTTCCGCAGCCAGTCCGAATCCCTGCTGTCGTTGCGCGGCAATGGCTGCGTGGCGGCGGTGCACGTCAGCCCGACCATGCACGCGCTACTCGGCGATGCCGAATGGTCCGGCTACGAGATCCCGTTGCCGGGGGATTTGATCCCGTCCAAATCCGTGATCTGGATCCGCAAAGGCGAACACGACACCCAGGCCAGGCTCGACGCCATCGTGCGCGACTGGCATCGCAGCGGCTGGTTGATCGCCCTCGGCGAACGTACCGGCATGGCTCCGTCCCAAGCCCTGCGTGATCTGCACGAGCAGTACAGCCATGAGTGAAGCGCTATTCGCCACCCTGCAACAACTGCTCGGCGCCGCCCATGTGCAGCGCAGCGAAGACGCCGCCCAGTACCTGACCGACAAACAGGGCCGCTACACCGGCCAGGTGATCGCCGTGGTGCACCCGGCCAACACCGAGGAAGTGGCCGCCGTGGTGCGTGCGTGTGTCGCCCTGGAAGCGCCCATCGTGGTCCAGGGCGGCAACACCGGCCTGATGGCGGGTGCCACACCGGATGCCAGCGGCCGCGCGGTATTGTTGCTGCTCGACCGCATGAACCGGGTGCGCGTGATCGATACCGACAACGACACCCTGACCGTCGAAGCCGGCTGCATCCTGCAAAACATCCAGGACGTGGCCCGTGAAGCCGGTCGCCTGTTTCCATTGAGTCTGGGCGCCGAAGGCAGTTGCACCATCGGCGGCAACCTTGGCACCAATGCAGGCGGCACCGCCGTGCTGCGTTATGGCAACACCCGCGAGTTGACCCTGGGCCTGGAAGTGGTGACCGCCGAAGGCGAAATCTGGAATGGCCTGCGAGGGTTGCGCAAGGACAACACCGGCTACGACCTGCGGGATTTGTACGTGGGCAGCGAAGGTACCCTCGGGATTATCACCGCTGCGACCCTGAAGCTGTTCCCGCTGCCCAAGGCCCAGGCGACAGCGCTGCTGGCGTTTGACGAGTTGGCCCAGGCGGTGGCGTTCCTGTCCCATGCCCGCGCCGGTTTTGGTGCAAACCTCACTGCATTCGAATTGCTCAGCGCCGATTGCCTGGCGTTGTTGCGCGAGCAATTTCCCGAGGGCCCGCAACCGTTTCTCAACGCCAGCCAACCCTGGTTTGCCTTGCTGGAGCTGTCGGATAACCACGGTGAAACCCACGCCCGCGAAGCCTTCGAAACGGTCCTCGGTGAAGCCTTCGAACAGTCACTGCTGGCCGACGCACTGATCGCCGAAAGCCTGGCGCAAAGCGAAGCGCTATGGCTGCTGCGGGAGAACATGAGCGAAGCGCAGAAGCGTGCCGGACGCAATATGAAGCACGATATCTCGGTGCCCATTTCGCAAATCGTCGCCTTCGTCGCCCATACCGATGCGCTGTTGCAGACGCATTTCCCCGGTGTTCGCAACTTCACGTTCGGGCACCTGGGGGACGGCAACCTGCATTACAACGTGGCCCATCCGCTGAATTCAACGGTCGACGCGCACATGCGCAACTACGCCGCATTGAGCTTGCTGGTACACGACAGCGCCCATGCCCACGGCGGCTCCATCAGCGCCGAACACGGAATTGGCCAGCGCAAGGTCGGCCTGCTGGGCCGCTACAAAAGCCCGGTGGAACTGGACCTGATGCGCCGCATCAAGCGGGCCCTCGACCCGAAAAACCTGCTCAATCCCGGCAAAGTCCTGGAGGTACAGCCATGACCGTTCGCCTGTCCAAGCGGGTGCAGCGCGTGTCGCTGTCGGCCAATGCGGCGGCCAAATCCCGCGCCACGGAACTGCGTGACGCCGGCCGCGACATTCTGGACCTGACCACCGGCGAGCCGGATTTCGATACCCCGGAGCACATCAAGCAAGCCGCCTGCGCAGCCATTGCTGCGGGCGCCACCAAGTACACGCCGACACCCGGGGTAAAAGCCTTGCGCATGGCCGTGCAGCGAAAACTGGCCGAAGAAAACCATCTGGACTATTCGCTGCCGAATATCGTGATCGCCAACGGCGCGAAACAGATCATCTTCAACGCCTTCGCCGCAACCCTCGACGACGGCGATCAAGTGCTGGTGCCGACGCCTTACTGGCCGTCGTTCCCCGACAGCGTGCGCTTCAACGGTGGCGAGCCGGTTTTTATCGAGTGCGGGCTGGAGCAGGGCTGCAAACTGCTGCCCGCCCAGCTGGAGCATCACATCAATCAACGCACGCGCTGGCTGATCCTTAACGGCCCGGGCAACCCGAGCGGTGCGGTGTATGGCGAGGCTGAACTGCATGCGCTGGCCGAGGTGCTGCGTCGCCATCCCCAGGTGCTGGTGCTGCTGGATGAACTCTACGAACACATCCGCTTCGACGGGCGCCCGGCCCAGAGCCTGCTGAACGTCGCGCCGGATTTGCAGGACCGTTGCCTGCTGGTGGGCGGCGTGTCCAAGACCTACGCCATGACCGGCTGGCGCATCGGTTTCGGCGCCGGGCCGCAGGCCTTGACCCATGCAATGGCGGTTGTTCAGTCGCAATCCACCTCCGGTGCTTCCTCCGTGGGCCAGGCTGCTGCATTGGCGGCATTCACCGGCGGACTGGGCTTTTTGGCCGAGCAGGTAGCGGCCTATCAGCTGCGCCGGGACCTGTTGATGATGGCCCTCGGCACCGTCGAGGGCCTGGAAGTACTCGAACCCCAGGGCGGCTTTTTCGTGTTCGTGCGTTGCGCCGGGTTGCTTGGTCGCTATCGCCCGGACGGTCAGCGCCTGGACGATGATGGCGATGTCGTCGCGTACTTGCTGGAGGAGGGCGTCGCCGGAGTAGCGGGCAGTGCCTACGGCCTGTCGCCGTGGTTTCGCCTGTCCATCGCCACCGCGACCGACAGCGTGGCCGAGGCCGGCCGCCGTATCGCTGTCGCCTGCGGCAAGCTGCGGGGCGTCGAATGAGTCATTGGCTGGAGCTTTTTGTGCACTGGGCCGCCGGTATCGGCCTCAACTACAGCTTCCTGCTGGATGCCTATCAGCGCGGCACCCTGGAGCAGGGCGCGCTGACCACGGTGCTGTTGTGCCTGTTCACCATCGTCGGCAGCCTGCTGGCCGGGATCAGCCTGGCGGCGCTGCTGACTTCCGGCAACCCGTGGCTGGCCAAACCGGCGCGGGTGTTTATCGAAGTCACCCGCAACACGCCGACCCTGGTGCAGCTGTACTGCGCATTCCTGGTGTTGAACATGCTGCTGACCCAGGCCGTCGGCGCGGCCAACCCGCTGACGCCGTTTGCCTGGGTGGTGATCGTGATTTCGCTGCACAAGGGCGCGTTCCACGCCGAAGCCCTGCGCGCCGGCATCGAGGCGGTGCCCGCCGTGACCCTGGAAGCCGCCAGCTCCCTGGCGTTCAGCAGCCGGCAATTGCTGTGGAATGTGCAGTTGCCGTTGGCCCTGCGTTTCGCGCTGCCGTCGCTGATCAACAACCTGATCGACCTGGTGAAAATGACCGCCGTGGCCTCGGCCATCGCCGTGGGCGATATCACCTACGCCTCGATCATGATCTGGACCCAGAGCGACAACGTGCTGGAGCTGATGATTCTGATCCTGAGCTTTTTCGGCTTGCTGAGTTTTACCGTCAATTGTGTGGGGCGCTGGCTGGAAGCGCGCCTGAGGATGCCCGGCTATGGCCATTGATTCATTCCCGGTGCTGTCGGCGTTGCTGCAATGGTCGCCGGCGCTGGTGACTGGTTTCGGCCAGAACATCCTGATCAGCCTGGTGGCGATTGGTCTCGGCTCGCTGCTGGGCCTGATGGTGGGCGCGTTGGCCCTGTCGCCGTTGCGCCTGCTGCGGTTGCCCGCGCGGATCTGGGTGCAGGTTTTCCGCAATGCACCGTGGCTGGTGCTGATCTATTTCACCACCTACGTGTTCCCGTTCGAGATCCATATCGGCAGCAGCTACGTGTCGTTCCCGGACTGGGTCAAGGTGACGATTGGCCTGGCATTGCCGGCCAGCGCCAACGTGGCGGAGATCTTTCGCGGCGCCATCGGCTCGATCCCCAGCACCCAATGGGAAGCGGCGCGCTCACTGGCATTCACCCGCGGCCAGATATTCAGCTCGATCATCCTGCCCCAGTGCTTCAAGCGCATGTTGCCGCCGTGGATGAACCTCTACGCGGTGGTCACCATGGGCACCGCCCTGGCGTCGCTGGTGGGCGTGCACGACGTGATCGACACCGCACAGATCGCCAGCAACACCGTGAACATGACCGGCTTTACCGTGGTGATCTACCTGAGTTTGCTGGTGCTGTTCTTTGCCTACTGCTACCCGATTTCCCGTTTGACCCAACGCCTGGAGCGCCGTTATGCCTTCTATTGAACCCCTGGTCAGCCTGCGGGATTTGCAGCTGTCGTTCGGTGACAACCGGGTGCTCAAGGGCATCGACCTCGATGTGCATCGCGGCCAGGCGGTGTCGATCATCGGCCCGTCGGGCTCGGGCAAGTCGACCATCCTGCGCTGTATCACCGGCCTGTTGCAGCCCCAGCGCGGCACCATTCGCGTGGGCGAAACCCGGGTCGATACGCTGACCCAGGAAGCCCAGCGCATCGAGTTGCGCAAGCGTGTGGGTTTTGTATTCCAGCAATACAACCTGTTCCCGCATTTGTCCGTGCTGGAAAACCTGGTGATCGCCCCGCGCAAGGTGCTCGGTCGCAACCGTGCCGATGCCGAGAAAGATGCCCGGGCGCTGTTGGCCAAGGTGCGCATGGAGCACAAGGCCGATGCCTATCCGGGCCAATTGTCCGGCGGCCAACAGCAGCGGGTGGCGATTGCCCGGGCGTTGGCGATGCGCCCCGAGCTGATCCTGTTCGATGAAGTGACCTCGGCCCTGGACCCGGAAACCGTCGGTGAAGTACTGACGGTGATTCGCGAGCTGACCGAAGAAGGCATGACCTGCGTGCTGGTGACCCACGAAATGCGCTTTGCCGAAGAGATCAGCGACATCGTCTATTTCACCGAAAACGGCGTGATCGTCGAGCACGGCAGCGCCGAGCAGATCTTCCAGCGCCCCACCAGTGAACGGACCCAGGAATTCCTGCGCCATGCCTTGGGCGATCCCGGCCGTCGGCCACCGATCGCCAATGATCCGTACCTGTTGACCAACCTGAGCCGCTACACCCTGTCCGTCTAACAAGAGGAACCTCGTCATGAGTACCGCAAACCGTGCCGCCGTTATCGAAGACTTCCTGCAGCAGATCCGCGTCATCAACCAGCGTGGCGTAGACCGCGCGGCCCTGGTGGAAATCGTCGGGCTGCTGGAAACCCTGGCCGAGCGCCGGGACCTGTTCAACTTCAGCGAATTCCCCGCGCCGGTGCCGGGCCAGGGCAGTACCGCGTTCCGCTATCGCCTGAACGACGACGGCGACACGCCGACCCTGTACCTGAACTCGTTGCTGCCGGGCAAAAGCACCATCCCGCACAACCACGAAACCTGGGCGATCATCAGTGCCGTTGAAGGCCAGGAAATCAACTACGTGTATGGCCGCAACGATGAAGGGCGTGAGGAAGGCTTCACCACCCTGACCCTTGAGAAAGAAGTCGTCGTGCAGCCGGGCACCTCTATCTCGTTCCTCGGTGAAGACCTGCACGGGATTCGCGTTGAGGGTGAGCAGGCGACCTTGCATTTCCACCTGTACGGCTTGCCGCTGGAATCCCTCAATGGCCGTTATGGCGTTGAAGCAGACGGCCGGATCCTCAACTACAACGCCTCGCAGATGGCGCCTTCAATCCGGGCGTATTCCTGAGCACAACACACATCAAATGTGGGAGCGGGCTTGCTCGCGAATGCGATGGGGCAGAAACCCATCCATTGACTGACACACCGCATTCGCGAGCAAGCCCGCTCCCACAATTGGATCAGCGTTCATCCAGGGTTTTTTATGATTGATCTGTATTACTGGCCTACGGGCAACGGCCTGAAAGTCGGCATCCTGCTGGAAGAGCTGGAGGCGGAGTACCGCCTGATTCCGGTCAACATCCGCGAAGGCGCGCAGAAGCAGGAAAGCTTCCAGCGCATCAGCGCCAATGGGCGGATTCCGGCGATTGTCGACCACCGCCTTGAAGCACCCCTGAGCCTGTTCGAGTCCGGGGCGATCCTGAACTACCTGGCGGACAAGGCCGGGCGCTTCCTGCCGCCCGCCGGTACCGCCGAGCGCCAGAAGGTCCAGGAATGGCTGTTCTGGCAGGTAGGGCATATCACCCCGTACCTGAGCCAGTTGCAGCTGTTCAAGGAGAAGGCCCCGGAACCGATTCCCTTTGCCCTGGACCTGCTGAACGCCGAAGCCACGCGCCTGTATCGGGTGCTGGAGCAGCGCCTGGCGGAGGTGCCGTATGTGGCGGGCGAATACTCGGTGGCCGACATGGCGATCTTCCCGTGGATCCAGCCCCTGCGCCAAGGCCAGGACCTGGCGGACTACCCGAACATCCAGGCCTGGCGTCTGCGCATCAAGGCGCGCCCGGCAGTCCAGCGGGCCTATGCCAAGGGCCGTGAAGTGGCCGCCGGCGAGCGTTCGCTGGCCTTGCAGTAACCCATCTATTTTTTGCGGGACTTCCATGAGCCAGACCATCACACCCGGGCAATTGCAACAATGGCTGTTTGACGGCCAGGAAATCGCCCTGTTCGACGTACGCGAGCACGGCCAATACGGCGAGGCCCACCTGTTTCACGGGGTGAACCTGCCCTATAGCCGCCTGGAACTGGAGGTGCAGCGCCTGGCACCGAATCCCCGGGTGCGCCTGGTGATCTACGACCAGGACGGCGGCGATGTGGCTGCGCGCACGGTGCTGCGTTTGCAAGCGCTGGGCTACCGCCATGTGCATGTGCTGGAAGGGGGTGCGAACGCTTGGCAGGCGGCGGGTTTGCAGTTGTTCGCCGGGGTGCATGTGCCGTCGAAAGCCTTTGGCGAATTGGTGGAAGAGGCCAGCCACACGCCCCACGTCACCGCGCAGCAACTGGCGGACTGGCAGGCCACGGGCGAGCCGCTGGTGGTGCTGGACGGTCGGCCGTTCGATGAATACCGCAAGATGACCATTCCCGGTTCGATCTGCTGCCCCAATGGTGAGCTGGGCTACCGCGTGCACGACCTGGTGCCGGATGAAACCACGCCGATCGTGGTCAACTGCGCCGGGCGTACCCGCAGCATTATCGGCGCCCAGACGTTGATCAACCTCGGGGTGAAGAACCCGGTTTATGCCCTGGAAAACGGTACCCAGGGTTGGTACCTGGCGGATTTCAAGCTGGAGCATGGCAGTACCCGGCGTTATGCCGATCAGGTCTCGACGGATCTGGCCCGACAGCGCGCGGCTGCCCGGCAATTGGCGGAGCGGGCAGGGGTGGTCAGTGTCAAGGCGGAGCAGGTCCGGCAATGGGCGGCGGACCCGGCCCGTAGCCTGTTCCTGTGCGATGTGCGTACCGCTGAAGAATTTGCCGCCGGCACTTTGCCGGGGGCGCAACACACGCCGGGCGGGCAGTTGATCCAGTCCACTGACCTGTACATCGGCGTGCGTCAGGCGCGGGTGGTGCTGTTGGACAGTGATGGTGTGCGTGCGCCGATTGTCGCCAGTTGGCTGCGGCAGTTGGGGCATGAGGCGTATGTGCTGGAGGGTGGCGTCCACAGTGGATTGGCGCTGGAGGCCAAGGAGGCCGTGCCCTTTGACGCGCTGCCGCTGATCTCGGTGCAGGCGCTGGCCGATGCGCTGAAGGACGACACCGTGGACCTGGTGGACCTGCGCCCGAGCATGATCCATCGCAAGGGCCGGATTGTCGGTTCGCGCTGGTCGATTCGTTCGCGGTTGACCGCTGGTGGGCGTCCACTGGTGCTGCTGGCTGATGATCCGGCACTGGCCGCTTTTGCTGCGTTGGGCTTGGGCGGCGATGTGCGTTTGCTCGACGGCGGCTATTCCGCGTGGGTTGCGGCCGGTTTGCCGGTGATCGAGGATGCGCAAACGCCTCCGGACAACCAGTGCATCGACTTCCTGTTCTTCACCCACGACCGTCACAGCGGCAACAAGGACGCTGCCCGCCAATATCTCGCCTGGGAAATTGGCCTGTTGGCACAGATGAGCGAAGCGGAAATCGCCAGTCTCAAGCCGTTGTTGCCCGCGTCACGCGTGCGTACCCGGCTGATTCACGCGGCGCGTACCGAAGGCGGCAATGGTGGTCGGGCGGTGAACGTACCGATCACCCGCCTGAGCACCGTGCTGTTCGACAACCTGGCCCAGATGCGTGACGCCCGCTCCCGACGCGACAGTGAGCGGGTCCTGAGTTACGGCGCACGCGGCAATCCCACCGCTTTTGCCCTTGAAGACCTGGTCACCGAACTTGAGGGGGGCTATCGCACACGGCTGTATGGCACCGGGCTCGCCGCCGCGGCGCAGACGTTCCTGGCCTACCTGCGGCCCGGCGACCATGTGTTGATCACCGACGCCGTCTATTCGCCGGTGCGCAAACTGGCCCGGGAGTTCCTCCAGCCATTCGGCATCGAAGTCAGCTATTTCGCCCCGGACGGCAGCGGCCTGGAAGCGCAACTGCAGGCCAACACCAAAATGGTCTACGCCGAAGTGCCGGGTTCGCTGCTGTATGAGCTGTGTGACCTGCCCGCGCTAGCCGCACTGTGCAAGCCGCGGGGCATTCTGTTGGCGGTGGACAACACCTGGGGCTCGGCGTACCTGTACCGCCCGCTGGCGCTGGGTGCCGACATCTCGATCATGGCCTTGACCAAGTACCTTGGCGGCCACAGTGACGTGATGATGGGCAGCGTCTGCGCCACCGAAGCGGCATGGCCGGCCCTGGCGAAAATGAGCGATACCTTTGGCAATGCAGTGAGTGCCGACGATGCCTACCTGATCCTGCGTGGCGCACGCACCCTGGCTTCCCGGCTGGACGTGCACGAGCGCCAGGCGTTGAAGATTGCCCAGTGGTTGCAGGGGCAGCAGCAGGTCAAGCGGGTGTTTCATCCGGCACTGGCGGAGCATCCTGGCCACGCGCTGTGGAAGCGTGACTTCAGCGGGAGCAACGGTTTGCTGTCCTTCGAACTCGACCGCGCGGATGCCGGCTACGTCGAACGGTTTATCGACGGCCTGCAGCTGTTTGGCCTGGGCGCATCCTGGGGCGGCTTTGAAAGCCTGGTGACCCTGGCCGATACACAGGATCGCCAGAGCACCGCCGACCGCGGGTTGAACCCGGTGGTGCGCCTGCATGTGGGGCTGGAGGATGTGGAGGCGTTGATCGAGGATCTGCAGCGCGGGTTCGTGGCGGCGGGGCGTTGAGCCTCGCACCATGACAATTTGCGTCCGCCCATAGGTGCCAATCGAACTTTGTGTTTAACTTCGGCACCTGAAATTCGTTTCACTACCACCACTAGAAGGATTCCGTTCATGGCTCAAGTTACCCTCCGAGGCAACCCTGTCCAGGTCGAAGGCGATTTGCCGAAAGTCGGCGCCAAGGCGCCAGACTTCACCCTGACTGCCGGCGACCTGTCTGACGCGACCCTGGCGACTTTCGCCGGCAAGCGCAAAGTGCTGAACATTTTCCCAAGCGTTGATACCCCGACCTGCGCCACTTCGGTTCGCAAGTTCAACGCTCAGGTCAACAGCGTGGACAACGCCGTGGTGCTGTGCATCTCCACTGACCTGCCATTTGCCCAGGCACGTTTCTGCGGCGCCGAAGGCCTGGAAAACGTTAAGAACCTGTCGGACTTCCGCGATGCCGGCTTTGCCGTTGACTACGGCGTTGCGATCGCCGCAGGCCCGCTGCGCGGCCTGACCGCCCGTGCCGTCGTGGTACTGGACGAGAACGACAACGTGCTGCACAGCGAACTGGTCAGCGAAATCGGCCAAGAGCCGAACTACGAGGCAGCCCTGGCTGTTTTGAAGTAACTGTTACTACGCATTACTGTCGTTTTGCAGTAACACGCGTGATGCAGTATTACGGCCTGGCCTAGTCCAGGCCGTTTTTATTTGTGCTTCAGAGGCTTAGCCAGATAGCGAATGGACTAAGCACAGAAGTTAAAAGTTGTAATCCAAGGTAAATAGCCGGTAAAGGCGCTTTTCTTAACGCGCCCCAGTGCTTATCTTTCAGCCTCCCGAAGAAGAAGCTCTCGCACCCAATGGTTGATCACTCCATGCAATCCACCCCTCGTCACTCCCGCCGCTGGCTGTTCGGCCTGCTCGTGCTGCTGGTCATTGCCGGCCTGTGCTGGAAGTTCTGGCCTGGCACCAGCCACAAGGACAGCGCCGAGAAGAAGCCCGCCGGGCATGCCGGCAAGTCGGGGATGATGCGCCCGGGCTTTGGGGGTTCTACTGGCCCGGTGCCGGTGCGTGTGGCGCCGGCGGTGCTGGGCGAATTCCCGGTGTACTACAAGGCGCTGGGTACGGTGACGGCACTCAACACCATCAATGTGCGCAGCCGGGTTGGCGGAGAGCTGGTCAAGATCGCCTTTGAAGAGGGGCAGATGGTCAAGGCCGGTGACCTGCTGGCGGAAATCGACCCGCGCAGTTACCAGAATGCCTTGCTCCAGGCCCAGGGCACGTTGCTGCAGAACCAGGCCCAGCTGAAAAACGCCCAGGTCGACGTGCAGCGTTATCGCGACCTGTATGCCCAGGACAGTATCGCCAAGCAGACCCTGGACACCGCCGAAGCGCTGGTGCTGCAGTACCAGGGCACGGTCAAGACCAACCAGGGCGCGGTGGATGACGCCAAGCTCAACCTCGAATTCACCAAGATCCGCGCACCGATTACCGGGCGTGTCGGCCTGCGCCAGGTGGACGTGGGCAACCTCGTCGCCGCCAACGACACCACCTTCCTGGCGGTGATCACCCAGACCCAACCCATCAGCGTGGTCTTCACGTTGCCGGAAAACACCCTGGAAACCGTGCTGGCGCGTTATCACGCCGGCAACAAGCTGCCGGTGGAAGCCTGGGACCGTGGCGATGTCGCGGTGAAAGCCACGGGCGTGCTGCAGAGCCTCGATAACCAGATCGACGTCACCACCGGCACCCTGAAATTCAAGGCGCGGTTCGATAACAAGGACCAGGCGCTGTTCCCCAACCAGTTCGTGAACGTGCACTTGCTGGCCGACACCCTGCACAACGTGGTGCTGGCGCCGTCGGCAGCGATTCAGTTCGGCAATACCGGCACCTTCGTCTACGTGCTCGATGGCGACAAGAAGGTCAAGGTGCGTCCGCTGGTGATCGGTGATTCCGACGGCGACAACACCGTGATCAAGCAAGGCCTGGCCGCCGGCGACCGCGTGGTGCTGGAAGGCACCGACCGCCTGAAGGACGGCAGCGACATTGAAGTGGTCAACGACAGCACTGAAGTGCCGACCACGCCGACCGAACACCTCCAGGGCCAGCCGGCAGCCAAGACGCAACAAGGCCCGGCTGATGCCGCCAAGGCGCAAAAGGGCGGCGCATGAACCTCTCGCGGCTGTTCATCCTTCGCCCGGTAGCCACTACCCTGAGCATGCTGGCCATTGTCCTGGCTGGCGTGATCGCTTATCGCCTGCTGCCGGTCTCGGCCTTGCCCCAAGTGGATTACCCGACCATCCGGGTGATGACCCTGTACCCCGGCGCCAGTCCGGACGTAATGACCAGCGCGGTCACGGCGCCCCTTGAGCGTCAGTTCGGGCAGATGCCCGGCCTGACCCAGATGGCGTCCACCAGCTCCGGCGGCGCCTCGGTGCTGACCCTGCGTTTCAACCTCGACATCAACATGGATGTCGCCGAGCAACAGGTGCAGGCCGCGATCAACGCCGCCACCAACCTGCTGCCCAAGGACCTGCCGGCGCCGCCGGTGTACAACAAGGTCAACCCGGCGGATACCCCGGTGCTGACCCTGGCCATCACCTCCAAGACCATGTTGCTGCCCAAGCTCAATGACCTGGTCGACACGCGCATGGCGCAGAAGATCGCGCAGATCAGCGGCGTCGGCATGGTCAGCATCGCCGGCGGCCAGCGCCAGGCGGTGCGGATCAAGGTCAATCCCGAGGCCCTGGCGGCCAACGGCCTGAACCTGTCGGACGTGCGCACCCTGATCGCCGCCTCCAACGTCAACCAGCCCAAGGGTAACTTTGACGGCCCCACGCGGGTGTCGATGCTCGACGCCAACGACCAGTTGGTCTCGCCCAAGGAATACGCCGAACTGATCCTCGCCTACAACAACGGCGCGCCGTTGCGGCTCAAGGATGTGGCGCAGATCGTCGACGGCGCCGAGAACGAACGCCTCGCGGCCTGGGCCAACGAAAACCAGGCGGTCCTGCTGAACATCCAGCGCCAGCCCGGGGCCAACGTCATCGAGGTGGTGGACCGGATCAAGGCGCTGTTGCCAAGCATCACCGACAACCTGCCGGCGGGCCTGGACGTGACGGTGCTTACCGACCGTACCCAGACCATCCGGGCCTCGGTCAAGGATGTACAACACGAATTGCTGATCGCCATTGCCCTGGTGGTGATGGTGACGTTCCTGTTCCTGCGCCGCTTCAGCGCGACCATTATTCCGTCCATCGCCGTGCCGCTGTCCCTGGTGGGCACCTTCGGCGTGATGTACCTCGCCGGTTTCTCCATCAACAACCTGACGCTGATGGCGCTGACCATCGCCACCGGTTTCGTGGTGGACGACGCCATCGTGATGCTGGAGAACATTTCCCGCTACATCGAGGAAGGCGATACACCGCTCAATGCGGCGCTCAAGGGCGCCAAGCAGATCGGCTTCACCCTGATTTCCCTGACCCTGTCGCTGATCGCGGTATTGATCCCGCTGCTGTTCATGGCGGACGTGGTGGGGCGGCTGTTCCGTGAATTCGCGATCACCCTGGCGGTGGCGATCCTGATTTCCCTGGTGGTGTCCCTGACCCTGACGCCGATGATGTGCGCGCGGTTGCTCAAGCGTGAGCCGAAAGAGGAAGAGCAGGGCCGTTTCTACAAGGCCAGCGGCGCCTGGATCGACTGGCTGATCGAGGCCTACGGGCGCAAGTTGCAGTGGGTGCTCAGGCATCAGCCGCTGACCCTGCTGGTGGCCATCGCCACCCTGGGCCTGACCGTGGTGTTGTACATGGTGGTGCCCAAGGGCTTCTTCCCGGTGCAGGACACCGGTGTGATCCAGGGCATTTCCGAAGCGCCACAGTCGATTTCCTTTGCGGCGATGAGCCAGCGCCAGCAGGAACTGGCGAAGATCATCCTCGAAGACCCGGCGGTGGAGAGCCTGTCGTCCTATATCGGGGTAGACGGTGATAACGCCACCCTCAACAGTGGTCGCCTGCTGATCAACCTCAAGCCCCACGGCGAACGGGACCTGAGCGCGGCACAGATCATCACGCGTCTGCAGCCGCAACTGGACAAGCTGGTGGGGATTCGCCTGTTCATGCAGCCGGTGCAGGACCTGACCATCGAAGACCGCGTCAGCCGTACCCAGTACCAGTTCAGCATGTCCTCGCCGGACGCCGAGCTGCTGGCCTTGTGGAGTGAAAAGCTGGTACACGCCCTCAGCCAGTTGCCGGAACTCTCCGACGTCGCCAGCGACCTGCAGGACAAGGGCCTGCAGGTGTACCTGGTGATCGACCGTGACGCCGCATCGCGCCTTGGTGTGTCGGTGTCGACCATCACCGACGCGCTGTACGACGCGTTCGGCCAGCGGCAGATATCCACCATCTACACCCAGGCCAGCCAGTACCGCGTGGTATTGCAGGCCCAGTCCGGTGAAACCCTCGGCCCGGACGCCCTGAACCAGATCCATGTGAAAACCACCGACGGTGGCCAGGTGCGGCTGTCGAGCCTGGCCCATGTGGAACAGCGCCAGGCCCAGTTGGCAATCGCGCATATCGGTCAGTTCCCGGCGGTGATGATGTCGTTCAACCTGGCCCCCGGCGTGGCGCTGGGCAAGGGCGTCGACCTGATCAACCAGACCCAGAAAGACATCGGCATGCCGGTGGGCGTGCAGACCCAGTTCCAGGGCGCGGCCCAGGCATTCGAGGCTTCGCTGTCGAGTACCTTGCTGCTGATCCTGGCGGCGGTGGTGACCATGTACATCGTGCTCGGGGTGCTCTACGAGAGCTACATCCACCCGATCACCATCCTCTCCACCCTGCCGTCGGCAGCGGTGGGCGCCTTGCTGGCCTTGCTGCTCAGTGGCAACGACCTGGGGATGATCGCGATCATCGGCATCATCCTGCTGATCGGCATCGTAAAGAAGAACGCGATCATGATGATCGACTTTGCCCTCGACGCTGAGCGCAACCAGGGCCTGGACCCGCAAACCGCGATCTACCAGGCGGCGCTGTTGCGCTTCCGGCCGATCCTGATGACCACCCTGGCGGCGCTGTTCGGTGCCGTGCCGTTGATGCTCGCCACCGGCTCCGGCGCCGAGTTGCGCCAGCCCCTGGGCCTGGTGATGGTGGGCGGGTTGCTGGTGAGCCAGGTGTTGACCCTGTTTACCACCCCGGTGATCTACCTGTATTTCGACCGCCTCGGCCGTCGCTGGCGCAAAGAGCCGGTGCGCCTGGAGCCGGTTGAGTCATGAACCTGTCCGGACCTTTCATTCGCCGGCCGGTAGCCACCATGCTGCTGAGCCTGGCGATCATGTTGCTGGGCGGCGTCAGCTTCAACCTGTTGCCGGTGTCGCCATTGCCGCAGATCGATTTCCCGGTGATCGTGGTGTCGGCCAGCTTGCCGGGGGCCAGCCCCGAGGTGATGGCGTCTACGGTGGCCACGCCGCTGGAGCGCTCCTTCGGCGCGATTGCCGGCATTACCACCATGAGCAGTTCGTCGAGCCAGGGTTCGACCCGGGTGATCCTGGCGTTCGACTCCAATCGCGACATCAACGGCGCGGCGCGGGAAGTGCAGGCGGCGATCAACGCCTCGCGTAACCTGCTGCCCAGTGGCATGCGCAGCATGCCCACCTACAAGAAGATCAACCCGTCCCAGGCGCCCATCATGGTGCTGTCCCTGACCTCGGACGTGTTGCCCAAGGGCCAGCTGTACGACCTGGCCTCGACCATCCTGTCCCAGAGCCTGTCCCAGGTGCCGGGCGTGGGTGAAGTGCAGATCGGCGGCAGCTCCTTGCCCGCCGTGCGTATCGAACTGGAACCCAAGGCCCTCGACCAGTACGGCGTGGCCCTGGACGATGTGCGTAATACCATCGCCAATGCCAACGTGCGCCGGCCCAAGGGTTCGCTGGAGGACAGCCAGCGCAACTGGCAGATCCAGGCTAACGACCAGCTGGAAAAGGCCAAGGACTACGAACCGCTGCTGATCCGCTACCAGAATGGCGCGGCCTTGCGCCTGGGGGATGTGGCGAAGATCAGCGACGGCGTCGAGGACCGCTACAACAGCGGCTTCTTCAACAATGACTCGGCGGTGCTGCTGGTGATCAACCGCCAGTCCGGCGCCAACATCATCGAGACGGTGAAGCAGATCAAGGCACAACTGCCGGCCTTGCAGGCGGTGTTGCCGTCCAGCGTCAAGCTGAACCTGGCCATGGACCGTTCGCCGGTGATCACCGCCACCTTGCACGAAGCCGAGATGACCCTGCTAATTGCCGTGGCCCTGGTGATCCTGGTGGTTTACCTGTTCCTCGGCAACTTCCGCGCCTCGCTGATTCCCACCCTGGCGGTGCCGGTGTCGCTGGTGGGCACGTTTGCAGTGATGTACCTGTTCGGCTTTTCCCTGAACAACCTGTCGCTGATGGCGCTGATCCTCGCCACCGGCCTGGTGGTGGACGATGCCATCGTGGTGCTGGAGAACATTTCCCGGCACATCGACGAGGGTGTGCCGCCGATGAGGGCGGCGTATCTGGGGGCCCAGGAAGTCGGCTTCACCTTGCTGTCGATGAACGTCTCGCTGGTGGCGGTGTTCCTCTCGATCCTGTTCATGGGCGGGATCGTCACCAGCCTGTTCCGCGAGTTTTCCATCACCCTGGCGGCGGCGATCATCGTCTCGCTGGTGGTGTCGCTGACCCTGACCCCGATGCTCTGCGCCCGCTGGCTCAAGCCCCATGTCAAAGGCCAGGAAACAGGCTTGCAGCGCTGGAGCCAGAAGATCAACGACCGCATGGTGGCAGGCTACGCCCGCAGCCTGGACTGGGTGCTGCGCCACAAGCGTCTGACGCTGCTCAGCCTGTTGGTGACCATCGGAGTCAACGTCGCGCTGTATGTGGTGGTGCCGAAAACCTTCATGCCCCAGCAGGACACCGGGCAACTGATCGGCTTTGTGCGTGGCGACGACGGGCTGTCATTCAGTGTGATGCAGCCGAAGATGGAAATTTTCCGCAAGGCGGTCCTGCAGGACCCCGCGGTGTTGAGCGTGGCAGGCTTTATTGGCGGCAACAGCGGCACCAACAACGCGGTGATGCTGGTGCGGCTCAAGCCCATCAGCGAACGCAAGATTTCTGCCCAGGCGGTGATCGAGCGCATGCGCAAGAATGTGCCACTGGTGCCCGGCGGGCGCCTGATGCTGATGGCTGACCAGGACCTGCAATTCGGCGGCGGCCGCGACCAGACCACCTCGCAGTATTCCTACATCCTGCAGAGCGGCGACCTGGCGGCCTTGCGCCTGTGGTACCCGAAAGTGGTTGCCGCGTTGCGTGAGCTGCCGGAGCTGACCGCCATCGATGCCCGTGAAGGACGTGGGGCGGCCCAGGTGACGTTGATTGTCGACCGCGACCAGGCCAAGCGCCTGGGCATTGACATGGACATGGTCACTGCCGTGCTCAACAACGCCTACAGCCAGCGGCAGATTTCCACCATCTACGACAGCCTCAACCAGTACCAAGTGGTGATGGAGGTCAATCCGAAGTACGCCCAGGACCCGATCACCCTCAATCAGATGCAGGTGATCACGTCCACCGGTGCGCGCGTGCCGCTGTCGGCCATCGCTCACTATGAGAACAGCCTGGCGGACGACCGGGTCAGCCATGAAGGCCAGTTCGCCTCGGAAAACATTGCCTTTGATATGTCGCCCGGCGTCACGGTGGAGCAGGGCACGGCTGCCATTGAGCGGGCGATTGCCAAGGTCGGCCTGCCGGAAGAGGTGATCGCGAAGATGGCCGGTACGGCCGACGCCTTCGCCGCCACCCAGAAAGGCCAGCCGTTCATGATCCTCGGTGCACTGGTAGCGGTGTACCTGGTATTGGGGATTCTGTATGAGAGCTATATCCACCCGCTGACCATTCTGTCGACCTTGCCGTCGGCGGGGGTGGGCGCCTTGCTTTCGATTTACCTGCTGGGGGGCGAGTTCAGCCTGATCTCGCTGCTGGGGCTGTTCCTGCTGATCGGGGTGGTGAAGAAAAACGCGATCCTGATGATCGACCTTGCGCTGCAACTGGAACGCAAGGACGGCATGAGCCCGCTGGAATCGATCCGCGCCGCCTGCCTGGTGCGGCTGCGCCCGATCCTGATGACCACGCTGGCGGCGATTCTTGGCGCCGTGCCGCTGCTGCTCAGCACGGCCGAAGGCGCGGAAATGCGCCAGCCCCTGGGCCTGACGATTATCGGCGGGCTGGTGTTCAGCCAGATCCTGACCCTCTACACCACGCCTGTGGTTTACCTTTATCTCGACCGCCTGCGCCACCGTTTCAACGGTTGGCGCGGAGTGCGTACCGATGCTGCCCTGGACACTGCGCTATGACCGATTCAACGTTTCCCACCGTGCAACGTCTGGCGATGACTCGCGGCTCAAAGCTGCTGAGCCTGGCCCTGTGCGGCGTGATGCTCAGCGCCTGCGCCGTCGGCCCGGACTACAAACGCCCCGAATTGACCGAGCCGGCCCAGTACAAAGAGGCCCAGGGCTGGCGCCAGGCCGCGCCCAGCGACTCGCTGGCCCGGGGCGCCTGGTGGGAGCTGTACGGCGACAAACAACTGAATGAGCTGGTAGAAAAACTCAACAGCTCCAACCAGACCGTGGCCCAGGCCGAGGCGCGTTATCGCCAGGCCGCCTCGCAGGTGCGCAGTGCCCGTGGGGCGTTCTTCCCCACGGTTGACCTGAGTGCCTCGAAAAGCCGGGCCAGCCAGGGTACCGGCAGCAGTAACGCCAGCCTCAGCAGCTCCAGCAGCGGTATTCGCGACACCCTCAACACCCAGTTGGGCGTGAGCTGGGAAGCCGATATCTGGGGCAAACTGCGCCGGGGCCTGGAAGCCAATGAAGCCAGCGCCGAAGCCAGCGCGGCGGATCTTGCGGCGATGCGCCTGAGCCAGCAATCGGAACTGGTGCAGGATTACCTGCAACTGCGGGTCATGGACGAACAGACCCGTTTGCTGCAAGCCACGGTGGACACCTACCAGCGCTCCCTGCAGATGACCCAGAACCAATACCGCGCCGGTGTCTCGGGCAAGGACGCCATCGCCCAGGCCCAGACCCAGCTGAAAAGCACCCAGGCCAGCATGATCGACCTGATCTGGCAGCGGGCGCAGCTGGAAAACGCAATTGCCGTGCTGATCGGTGTGCCGCCGGCTAACTTCAACCTGGCGGTGAGCAAGGACATTCCGGCGCTGCCGCAGATTCCGGTGAGCCTGCCGTCGCAACTGCTGGAGCGCCGCCCGGATATCGCCCAGGCGGAGCGCTCGGTGATCGCGGCCAATGCCAACATCGGCGTGGCCAAGACCGCTTACTACCCGGACCTGACCCTGAGCCTGGCCGGCGGCTATTCCAGCAGCACCTACGCCGACTGGATCAGCCTGCCGAACCGCTTCTGGTCGGTGGGGCCGAAACTCGCCATGACCCTGTTCGACGGGGGCCAGCGTTCGGCCGAAGTTGACCGCGCCGAGGCGTCCTACGATGAAACCGTGGCCAAGTACCGCCAGACCGTACTCGATGGGTTCCGTGAGGTGGAAAACTACATGGTCCAGCTCAAGGTCCTGGAAGACGAGGCGGTCGTGAGTAACGAGGCCCTCGAAGCGGCCCGGGAATCCCTGCGCCTGACCCAGAACCAGTACAAGGCCGGGTTGATCGCCTATCTCGATGTGGTCACCGTGCAAGCCACCGCCCTGAGCAACGAGCGTACGGTGCTGACCCTGCTGCAAACCCGGCTGGTTGCCAGTGTGCAACTGATCGCTGCACTGGGCGGTGGCTGGGATGGCCAAATGCAGCTGAGCGACAAGAAGTAAACACCGCTCTGGCTGGTGTACGGGCTTGTGTGGGAGCGGGCTTGCTCGCGAAAACGGCGGGTCAGTCAACTGTGTATGAACTGACCCGCCGCTTTCGCGGGCAAGCCCGCTCCCACAAGGGTTCTGCGGTGTTTTTGAGCCAGCGGATTGGCGTCAAATTTTGAATGATGGCTATACGACAATATTTCAGGTGTACAAGATTTATTCTCGCTACAATCCCTGACTTTTCAGCCCGGCACGGATGCCGTTCGGCCCATAGGTCACGAGAAGTCCCATGCTCACCGGTAGTTATTCCCCCGCCCTGGTCCTGATTTCCCTGTTCGTCGCGATCCTCGCATCCTATACGGCGTTGGACCTGACCGGCCGCATCGCCACTGCCAGGGGCCGCGCGGTGTACCTGTGGATGGGCGGCGGCGCGCTGGCGATGGGCGTGGGCATCTGGTCGATGCACTTTATCGGCATGCTCGCCTTCCGCCTGCCCATCAGCCTCGGCTATGACGTCGGCATCACGGCGCTGTCGTTGTTGATCGCGATCCTGTCCAGCGGTTTTGCCTTGTGGCTGGTGAGCCAGCCGCGTTTGCCGGCGTGGCAACTGGCATTTGGCGCATTGATCATGGGCGCCGGCATCAGCGCCATGCACTACACCGGCATGGCCGCCATGCGCATGACCCCCGGCATCGACTACGACCCCACGCTGTTCACCGCCTCGTTGCTGATTGCCGTGGGTGCGTCGGCGGCGGCGTTGTGGATTGCCTTCAACCTGCGGCGCAACACGCCGTATGTGCGGTTGGCCCGAGGCGGGGCGGCGATGGTGATGGGCGTGGCGATTGTCGGCATGCACTACACCGGCATGGCCGCCGCGCGTTTCGCCGATGGCAGCTTCTGCGGCGCGGCCCTGGACGGCTTGAGTGGCAAGGGCCTGGATAACCTGGTGCTGGTCACCACCCTGGCAGTGTTGATCATCGCGCTGCTGACCTCCCTGGCCGATGCCCGCCTGGAAGCCCGCACCGCGGTGTTGGCCGACTCCCTGACCCAGGCCAACCAGGAACTCACCCACCTGGCCCTGCACGACATGCTCACCGGCTTGCCCAATCGCACCCTGCTCGCCGACCGGATCCAGCAGGCGATACAGCGGGTGAACGAAGAGGGCGGCTGCTTCGCGCTGATGTTTATCGACCTGGACGGCTTCAAGCCGGTGAATGACGCTTTTGGTCACCACATGGGCGACCAGCTGTTGCAGCAAGTCGGCCTGCGCCTGCGCGAAGACTTGCGCAGCCAGGACACCCTGGCCCGCATCGGCGGTGACGAGTTTGTATTGCTGGTGCAATTGGGCCAGCCCGACGATGCGTTGCGCCTGGCCGAGCGCCAGGTGGGCATGATCAACCAGGCCTTCCACGTCGCCGAGCATGAGCTGAAAATCTCCGCCAGCATCGGCATCGCACTGTTCCCCGGCAACGGCGCCACGCCCCAGGAACTGCTGATGAACGCCGACGCGGCGATGTATCACGCCAAGGGCATGGGCAAGAACGGCTACAGCTTTTTCGACGTGTCGATGAACACCAATGCGCGCAAGCAACTGCAACTGCTGCAGGACTTGCGCAATGCCGTGGAGCACGAGCAGTTCCGGCTTTATTACCAGCCCAAGTTCGACGCCATCAGCGGCCGCCCGGTCGGTGCCGAGGCGCTGCTGCGCTGGGAGCACCCGCAACAAGGCCTGTTGTTGCCGGACAAGTTTATCGAGCTGGCGGAAAAGACCGGGCTGATCATCCCCATCGGCGAATGGGTACTCAACGAAGCCTGCCGCCAGATGCAGGGGTGGTATGCCCAGGGCTATCACGACTGGCGCATTGCCGTGAACCTGTCGGCGTTGCAGTTCTGCCACGCCGGGCTGGTCAAGAGTGTCGCCGCTGCCCTGGAACGCCACCGCTTGCCAGCCAACAGCCTGACCCTGGAAATCACCGAAACCACCGCCATGAGCGATGCCGACGCGAGCATGACGGTGTTGCAGAAGCTTTCGGACATGGGCGTCGACCTGTCCATCGACGACTTCGGTACCGGCTATTCGAGCCTGATGTACCTCAAGCGTCTGCCGGCCAATGAGCTGAAGATCGACCGGGGATTTGTGCGTGACCTGGAGCACGACAGCGACGACGCCGCCATCGTCTCGGCCATCGTTGCCCTCGGTCAGGCCCTGGGCCTGCGTATTGTGGCCGAGGGTGTAGAGACCGACTCACAGCAGAGCTTCCTCACCCGGCTGGGCTGCGATTCGCTTCAGGGGTATCTGCTGGGGCATCCGTTGCCGGCCGAGGGTTTCATGGCCGACATCCAGCGCGCCGAGCAGGTGGTGAGTGTGCATTCGGTGATGTGAGCCCATGCAAAACCTGCAGGGCGCAGGTAGTATTGGATCCATCAGCTCACGTTGAACCAGGAGACCTTACACATGGACAAAGTCGTCGTCATCACCGGTGGCAGTCGTGGGATCGGCGCCGCCACGGCGCTGCTGGCCGCCGCCCAGGGCTATCGCATCTGTATCAATTACCAGGCCGATGAAGACGCCGCCCACCGCGTACTTGAGCAAGTGCGTGCCCTCGGCGCCCAGGCGATTGCCGTGCGGGCTGATGTCAGCATTGAAGACGAAGTGATTGGCCTGTTCCACCGGGTCGATACCGAACTGGGCCGGGTGACGGCACTGGTCAACAACGCAGGTACCGTCGGGCACAAGTCGCGGGTCGATGAGATGTCCGAGTTCCGCATCCTGAAGACCCTCAGGACCAATGTGTTGGGGCCGATCCTGTGTGCCAAGCATGCGCTGCTGCGCATGTCGCCCAAGCATGGCGGGCAGGGCGGCAGCATCGTCAACGTTTCATCGGCCGCCGCCCGGTTGGGCTCGCCGGGGGAATATGTGGATTACGCCGCGTCCAGGGGCGCGCTGGATACCTTCACTCTCGGGCTCTCCAAGGAAGTGGCGGGCGAGGGGATCCGGGTCAATGGCGTGCGTCCCGGGTTTATTTTCACCGACTTCCACGCCCTGAGCGGCGACCCGGATCGGGTCAGCAAGCTTGAGCCGGGCATCCCCATGGCCCGTGGCGGGCGTGCAGAGGAAGTCGCGGAAGGGATTATCTGGCTGCTCTCGGACAAGGCGTCCTATGCGACGGGAACCTTTCTTGACCTGGCGGGCGGTCGGTAGTTTTGTACCGCCTGTGGCGAGGGGCACGCCGCTCACCACAGCCCAGGTATCAAGCGCCGCGCAGCGCTTCATAGCCCCTGAGGGAAAACGCCTTGAGCAGGCTGGCCTCCGAGTCTGGATGAATGGTGTAGCCGTGATTCGAAAAACCGTCCAGGACACCGTTGCGGCTATGGCTGGCGCTTAATTTGAGATCGTCCACGTTGTCGATAAATCGCAGTACCTTATCCAGGTTGTAGGTGGCGTCGGCGCGAGAGTCCGGGTCTTGGTTGGCCGCGCTCCAGTCACCCACCTGGCGCTTCAGGTCATCGCTCACTTCGTAATGGTCGCGGTTATCCAGGAAGTTCTTCAGCACAGGGCTTTGTTCGGTAATCTGGTCACTTGATCGATGATCTCCCGCGGGGCGCCCGGTAGCGCCTGTCATTTCGCGCACCTGTTGCTGCTCTGCGGCACGCATATAGTGGGGAGGAACGGGAAGGGGTCGCAGGCCGGCAGCTGAAGAAATAGTCATAAGGCGTCTCTGATGTGAACCAAGTGAATGCGCTCTTTCTATCGTAAGAAATAGCGCACTCCTGTGTGGTTCTTAGCCCGGCTACGGTTCCCATCCGTAGGTTAAAACGACCGCACAATCTTCCCCAGCGTCTCCATCGCCTTCTCACACGACTCATCCCACGGGCTGCCGTAGTTCAAGCGAATGCAGTTCCTGAAGCGCTGTGTCGGTGAGAAGATCGGCCCCGGTGCAATGCTGATGCCCTGGGCCAGCGCCATCTGGAACAACTTCAACGAGTCGGTCTGCTCCGGCAATTCCAGCCACAGGAAGTACCCGCCGGCAGGCTGGCTGACCCGTGTCTGCGCCGGGAAATAGCGCGCGATGGCGGCGAGCATGGCGCTTTGCTGTTCTTCCAGCGCGTAACGCAATTTACGCAGGTGCCGGTCGTACCCGCCGTGTTGCAGGTAATCGGCAATCGCCGCCTGGGCGGGCATCGAGGCACACAGCGACGTCATCAATTTCAGCCGCTCGATCTTCTGCGCATAACGTCCGGCGGCGACCCAGCCGATGCGGTAGCCCGGAGCCAGGCTCTTGGCGAACGAGCCGCAATGCATCACCAGGCCTTCGGTGTCGAACGCCTTCGCCGGTTTGGGCGCCTGTTGACCGTAGTACAACTCGGCGTACACGTCGTCTTCGATCAGCGGCACCTGGTGGCTGCGCAGTAACTCCACCAGTTCCTGTTTCCGGGCCTCGGGCATGGTTGCGCCCATCGGGTTCTGGAAACTGGTCATGCACCAGCAAGCCTTGATCGGGTAACGCTCCAGGCTGTGCGCCAGCACCTTGAGGTCGATGCCATCGCGTGGGTGTACGGGGATTTCCACCGCCTTGAGTTTCAGGCGCTCGAGGATTTGCAGGCTGGCGTAGAACGCCGGTGCTTCGATGGCCACCAGGTCGCCCGGCTCGGTCACGGCTTGCAGGCACAGGTTCAGTGCTTCAAGGGCGCCGTTGGTGATCAACAGTTCTTCCATGGGCAGCATCAGCCCGCCCACCATGTAGCGCAAGGCAATTTGCCGGCGCAGTTGCGGGTTGCCCGGCGACATGTCGGTGACCACCATGCGCGGGTCCATTTCCCGGCTGGCGCTGGCCAGGGAACGGGCCAGGCGTTGCAGCGGGAACAGCGTCGGGCTGGGGAAGGCCGAGCCGAAGGGCACGGTTTGCGGGTCCTTGATGGAATCGAGCACCGAGAACACCAATTCGCTGACGTCCACCTCGGTGGACTCGTGCACATGGGCACTCACCACCGGCTCGGAAAACGGGCTGGGCGCATGGGTGTTGACGAAGTACCCGGAGCGCGGCCGGGCGCGGATCAGCCCGCGTCGCTCCAGCAGGTAGTACGCCTGGAACACCGTGGACGGGCTGACACCGTAGGTCTGGCTGGCATAACGCACCGAAGGCACGCGCTGGCCGGGCCCGAGCACGCCGGAGCGGATCAGTTCTGCGATGTCGTCGGCGAATTTTTCGTAGCGTTTCATTGGGGCTCAGTGCTTTGAACAGATTTTGCTGATTGAACACAGATCAAACGGTGGGAGCGGGCTTGCTCGCGAAAGCAATCTTTCAGTTGATGTATCCATTGACTGGCACACCGCTTTCGCGAGCAAGCCCGCTCCCACATTTGATCTCCAGTGTTGCTGAAAGCTGGGCTCAGCGATTCAATGGCGCCACAAACCGGCTGTCCGCCGCGCTGTAAATCCACGGCTCATCCACGTCCGAGACCTTGAAGCGGATCGTCTGCGAACTGCTGGCGGGCTTCTCTGCGGTCATCGCCACCGACACCGGCACATCGGTAATCTCACCTGGTGCCAGGCTGATCTCGGTCTTGCCCTGCAGCTGGAAGCCGTCGCCGTCCATCAGCTCCAGGCGGTAATCCTGGCGCTGCTGGGTCTTGTTGATGACCTTGAGGCTGTAGATGTTCTCGATCAAGCCGTCACTGTTCTCGCGGAACATCCCCCGGTCCTTGGTCACGTCCAGCGACACCATCGGGCGTTCCACCAGCGCCACCACCAGCGCGCCGATCATCACCAGCAGCACGGCACTGTAGCCGATCAGGCGTGGCCTGAGCAGATGGGTCTTGCCACCTTGCAACTGATGCTCCGAGGTGTAGCTGACCAGGCCGCGGGCATAGCCCATTTTATCCATGATCGAATCACAGGCATCGATACACGCGGCGCAGCCGATGCATTCCATTTGCAGGCCGTCACGGATGTCGATGCCGGTGGGGCATACCTGCACGCACAGCTGGCAGTCGATGCAATCACCCAGGCCGACGTCCGCCGGTTGCACGTCTCGTTTGCGCGGGCCACGGTTCTCGCCGCGGGCTACGTCGTAGGAAATGGTCAGGGTGTCCTTGTCGAACATCACACTCTGGAACCGCGCATACGGGCACATGTGCATGCACACCGCTTCACGCAGCCAGCCGGCGTTGATGTAGGTGGCGCCGGTGAAGAACAGCACCCAGAACAGGCTTACGCCACCCATCTGCCAGGTCAGCAGCTCCTCGGCCAGCGGCCGGATCGGCGTGAAGTAGCCGACAAATGTCAGCCCGGTCAGCACGCTGATCCCCAGCCACAGCGTGTGCTTGGCCGAGCGCCGCGCCAGCTTGTCCAGGCTCCAGGGCGCAGCTTGCAGCTTGATGCGTTGGTTTCGCTCGCCTTCAGTGACCTTTTCGCACCACATGAACAACCAGGTAAACGAGCTTTGCGGGCAGGTATAGCCACACCACACACGCCCTGCGAATACGGTGATGGCGAACAGGCCGAACGCGCAGATGATCAACAGCGCCGACAGCAGGATGAAATCCTGGGGCCAGAACGTGGCACCGAAGATGTGGAATTTGCTTTCAGCCAGGTCCCATAACACCGCCTGCCGTCCGCCCCAGTTCAGCCACACGGTGCCGAAAAATGCCAGGAACAGAAAGCCTGCGCCGGCCACGCGCAAGGTACGGAACAGTCCGGTAAAACTGCGGGTGTGAATCGGGTTGTCGCTGGATTTGGCCTTCATCTTCTTTGGATGTGCAGGCTCAAACACTTCTACGGTTCGGACGGGGATTCTATCGCTCATGGTCTTTCGCTCATCAGCCTCCATCAGGCAGATGAACTATGACCGGCGCTCTGTTTGCATAACAGACTCAGGTATGGCGATAAAAAGCGGATCAGATGGGCCGCCCGTGCATGCCTGCGACAATGTGCTGCACCCGGTGGTGCGCGGGGTGCAGCGCTTTTGAGGCGGGGCTGATCCAGGTCAATCAAATCACCGAATCACCGTCGGTAGCTTTCAAGTGCTTACGGCCGTCTTTGGCACCCGCTACGGTCAATGCGTCGGCTTCGGCTTCGGTGATATAGGTGCGGTCACCGTTCAGCTTCACGAACGACATGGATTTCTCGCTGTCGGTTTCGACCGTGACATGGGTGGCTTCCAGTTGTTTCTCGTGGCCGTCCACATCGACGGTGAAGAAACATTGCTGACCTTCGATACGTACGGGCATATCGATCTCCTTTTTGTGGGCTATTACTGATTAGGGTGGGATGCGCAGGCAATGGTTCTGCGCAACTGACTGACGGTCGATGCTGTCCATGTTCTATCGACCCCCAACAAGGAAACGTCCATGGACGCCTGGTGGCATGAAGTCTGGGTAACCCTGCAAGCGGAATTTGCCGATATCGGCGATGCCCGGCAACTCACGCAAATCACCGTTCGGCTGCTGATTGCCGCGATATTGGGCGGGATCCTGGGTTACGAGCGCGAACAGAAAGGCAAGGCCGCCGGGGTACGCACCCACATGCTCGTGGCCCTGGGCGCCGCGCTGTTCGTGTTGGTGCCGAGCATGTCCGGCTCCCAGGCAGACGCCATGAGCCGTGTGCTGCAGGGCGTGATCGCGGGTATCGGCTTTCTTGGCGCCGGCACCATCCTAAAGGGCAAGGAAGACGAGGAGGGTCAGCACGTCAAAGGCCTGACCACCGCCGCCGGCTTGTGGATGACCGCCGCCATTGGGGTGGCGGCGGGAATGGGGCGGGAATCCACGGCGGTACTCAGCACGTTGTTGGCCTTGGCGGTGTTCAGTGTGATGCCAAGAATCGTCAGGCTATTGGAAAAGAATTAGTCGCCGTATGTTTCATCAGGTCGCGCGTGAATGGGCTGACAGCGTGATATCGAGGCGTGTGCAACTTCACGCTCCTGCTGGACTGATCACTGTACCGGAATGGTGATTTGATCTTCTTTGTGATACGCGAATATGCGTTGGTCTTGAGCGAGCAAGTCAACACGAACCACCGGAAGCAGGCGCTGCGTATAGCCGTAATACTCGCGCTGAAGTTTCTTGGCCGCATCTCTTCCTGGCAGGTTGGCAGCGTTATAGAAGAAAGCCTGGAAGGGGACTTTATCAATCTCGGACACTGTCCAGGCTGAGGTGACGACTTCATTCCAATCTTCAATATAGTTTGCCGGCATCAGTTTTCTGACAGTGATGCTTAGAGAAAACTGCTGCACCGATCCACGAAACGCACACATAAAAAAATAAGCCGGTTTGACTTTGTTGAAGTGGGCCAGCCAGGTGGCGCCATCCACCACGCCTTGCTCATCGCAGTGCCGGCTCCATTCACGCTGGTAGCCTGGCAGCTCCCTGGAAGTTTCGCCGCATCCATCCGGGCGGTCACCTGTCGCACCATTGGTGGGAAAAGAGCAGCGCACGCTGATTGGGCCCGCTGCGGTGGAGGGCAATGCCGACATTATTACGCCAGCGTCCCGTGCAAACAGCTTCCTGATACCCAGGTCGGCTCGCAGGTAAGAGAATGCGGCGGCATTGCGCTCAAGCTCGCCGGGCGATGCTATGAGGCTGTCAGTGACGCGAATAAGCACCCCATTGCAGTGATACAGGGCCAGGCCATTGGCACACTGAGCAGCGGTGTCCTGGTAGCGGTTGTTTAATTTGCTTGCGATTTCCGTATCGAACGGGCCGGAGGGTTCGGTGGTGCAGGCGGTCAAGGTGCAAAGGGAAAGCAGCAGGTAGGCGGCTGTTCTTTTCATGAGGTATCTCCGAGAGGTTTTATTGTTCTGTTGTTCGCGCGTCGCACACTTTGATCATGGGCGGCGTTCGTCTCGGCTGATACTGTCGGTTTTGACAGTTCTTTATAATTTTTTGTGAATGAAGTTGCAGCTTATAGATTCAAGTAAACGCGGAAGCCTGAAGCTTCCGCTTTTTACTTCCTGTGATCGGTCTCTTCAGACAATCACCGGCGGCATCGTCGTCGGTGGTTCCTCCACCGGTGGTGGCTGTGTGCCTGGCGGTTCCTGCTCGGGAACCGGGTCGGGTTCGGTCGGCGGTAATGTGGGCTTATCTATATTGGGATCAGGCGTTTCAGCCGGAATAGGGATATTCATCGGTGTGGCCTCCTTTGTGCTTTGCTCTATCGGTGGACAATCGCGTGGTGGATTTGATTCCCCGCCCGATGGCGGGATATCCGCCTGAACTTTTCACTCGTCGGCATGCTCGGAACCTAGACGGCCCTGCTCAGGGAGAGTGGCGTCGTTTCAGAATTTGAATCAAGCACAAGAGCGTCCACTGGGCGTTAAGGGGAGATGCTCGATGACTGCTGAAACACTGACTCAAGACGATTCAACCTCCACATTACCGCTGTCCCAGGCACTGTTGCTGCCAAGGATCGCGATTGAAAGCACGACCCCGGTGATCGATGGCGGCGAGTTCGCGGTCAAGGCTGTGGTTGGCCAGCGCGTGCAGGTTGCCAGCAAGGTGTTCGCTGATGGCCACGACAAGCTTGCGGTGATGATCCGCTGGCGCCCGCGCAGTGAAGAAAGCTGGCACAGCGTGGTGATGACCGATGTCGGCAACAACGGCTGGAAGGGCGCATTCACCGTGACCGCCCAGGGCCCGCATGAGTATTGCATCGAAGCCTGGATCGACACGTTTGCCAGCTTTCGCTACGAACTGAGCAAGAAACACGAGGCCGGGGTGCCGGTCAGCCTGGAGTTGCAGGAAGGCCGCAGCCAGGTGTTGCAAGCCGCCGAGCGCAGTGACAATGAGCTGCGTGACCGCTTGATGTTGCTGCACCACGAACTCTCCGGTTTGCTGGAAACCGAGCAGGTCGCGTTGTTCCTGCACGAAGACAGTGCACACCTGATGACCCAGGCCGATCACCGCGCCTATTTGAGCATCAGCCCGGTGTATCCGATTGATGTAGAGCGCGAGGCTGCGCAATTTGCCAGCTGGTACGAGTTGTTTCCCCGCTCGATCACCGACGATCCCGCGCGCCATGGCACATTCAACGATGTGCACTCACGGCTGTCGATGATCCACGACATGGGCTTTGACGTGCTGTACTTCCCGCCGATCCATCCGATCGGTCGCAGCCACCGCAAGGGCAAGAACAATTCCCTGACCGCCGGGCCGGACGACCCGGGCAGCCCGTATGCCATCGGCAGCGAAGAGGGCGGCCACGAGGCGATCCATTCGCAGTTGGGCACCCGTGAGGATTTCCGCAACCTGGTCAAGGCCGCCGCCGACCATGGCCTGGAAATCGCCCTGGATTTTGCCATCCAGTGCTCCCAGGACCACCCGTGGCTCAAACAGCATCCGGGCTGGTTCAACTGGCGGCCCGACGGCACGATCAAATACGCCGAGAACCCGCCGAAGAAGTACCAGGACATCGTCAACGTCGACTTCTATGCGGCCGACGCGATTCCCAGCCTGTGGGTCGAGTTGCGCGACATCGTGGTCGGTTGGGTGGAAGAGGGCGTGAAGACCTTTCGCGTCGACAACCCCCACACCAAGCCGCTGCCGTTCTGGCAATGGCTGATCAGCGATGTGCGTTCTAAATACCCCGAAGTGATCTTCCTCGCCGAAGCCTTCACCACCCCGGCGATGATGGCGCGCCTGGGCAAGGTTGGTTACTCCCAGAGCTACACCTACTTCACCTGGCGCAACACCAAGGCCGAGTTGAGCGAGTACCTGAGCGAACTGAACGAGTCGCCGTGGCGCGAGTGCTTCCGGCCGAACTTCTTCGTCAACACCCCGGACATCAACCCCGGCTTCCTGCATGAATCCGGCCGCGCCGGCTTCTTGATCCGCGCCGCGTTGGCCACCATGGGCTCAGGCCTGTGGGGCATGTACTCGGGTTTTGAACTGTGCGAAGCGGCACCGGTGCCGGGCAAGGAAGAGTACCTGGACTCGGAGAAGTACGAGATCCGCCCACGAGACTTCACGGCGCCGGGCAACATCATTGCCGAGATCGCCCAGCTCAACCGCATCCGCCGGCAGAACCCGGCCTTGCAGACGCACCTGGGGCTCAAACTCTACAACGCGTGGAACGACAACATCCTGTACTTCGGCAAACGCAGCGAGGACGGCAGCAACTTTATCCTGGTGGCCGTGAGTCTCGACCCGTTCAACGCCCAGGAGGCCAATTTCGAGTTGCCGCTGTGGGAGATGGGCCTGCCGGACGACGCCCAGACCCAGGGCGAAGACCTGATGACCGGCCACCGCTGGACCTGGTACGGCAAGACCCAGTGGATGCGCATCGAACCGTGGCATCAGCCGTTTGGCATCTGGCGCATTACCGTTTCCTGAATCGACACCGATCTCCAAACCACTGGAGATCAAAGGTGGGAGCGGGCTTGCTCGCGAAAGCGGAGTGTCAGTCTCCGAATCGGTCCACTGATATACCGCTTTCGCGAGCAAGCCCGCTCCCACATTGACCGAGTTCCTTCAGGCAGAATTTTTCGAATTCCCAGGAGTTTCCAATGGCGAAGAAACCCAAGGCTGCCACCTTTATCAAAGATCCGCTCTGGTACAAAGACGCGGTGATTTATCAGGTTCACGTCAAATCCTATTTCGACTCCAACAACGACGGCATCGGTGATTTTCCCGGGCTGATCGCCAAGCTCGACTACATCGCCGACCTTGGTGTGAACACCATCTGGCTACTACCGTTCTACCCCTCGCCACGCCGTGACGATGGCTACGACATCGCCGAATACCGCGGTGTGCACAGCGACTACGGGACCATGGCCGACGCCAAGCGCTTTATCGCCGAAGCCCATAAACGCGGGCTGCGGGTGATCACCGAGCTGGTGATCAACCACACCTCCGACCAGCACCCCTGGTTCCAGCGGGCCCGCAAGGCCAAGCCCGGCTCGGCGGCGCGGGATTTCTACGTTTGGTCCGATGACGACCAGAAATACGACGGCACCCGGATCATTTTCCTCGACACCGAAAAGTCCAACTGGACCTGGGACCCTGTCGCCGGCCAATACTTCTGGCACCGCTTTTACTCCCACCAGCCGGACCTCAACTTCGATAACCCGCAGGTCATGAAAGCCGTCCTGTCGGTGATGCGCTACTGGCTCGACATGGGCATCGACGGCCTGCGCCTGGACGCCATTCCGTACCTGATCGAGCGCGACGGTACCAACAACGAAAACCTCCCCGAAACCCACGACGTGCTCAAGCAGATCCGCGCCGAGATCGACGCCAACTACCCCGACCGCATGCTCCTGGCCGAAGCCAACCAATGGCCGGAAGACACCCAGCTTTACTTCGGGGACAAAAAGGGCGACGACGGCGATGAGTGCCACATGGCGTTCCACTTCCCGCTGATGCCGCGCATGTACATGGCGCTGGCCCAGGAAGACCGTTTCCCGATCACCGACATCCTGCGCCAGACCCCGGAGATCCCGGCCAATTGCCAATGGGCAATCTTCCTGCGCAACCACGATGAACTGACCCTGGAAATGGTCACCGACAAAGAGCGCGACTACCTCTGGAACTATTACGCTGCCGACCGCCGTGCACGTATCAACCTGGGGATTCGCCGCCGCCTGGCGCCGCTGATGGAACGCGACCGCCGGCGCATCGAGCTGCTCAACAGCCTGCTGCTGTCGATGCCGGGCACGCCGACCCTGTACTACGGCGATGAGATCGGCATGGGCGACAACATCTACCTCGGTGACCGCGACGGCGTGCGTACGCCGATGCAATGGTCCATCGACCGCAACGGCGGCTTCTCCCGCGCCGACCCGGCCAGCCTGGTATTGCCGCCGATCATGGACCCGCAATACGGCTACCAGTCGGTCAACGTCGAAACCCAGACCCAGGACCCGCACTCGTTGCTGAACTGGACGCGGCGCATGCTCGCGGTGCGTAAACAGTCCAAGGCGTTCGGTCGCGGCAGCCTGAAAATGCTCTCGCCCAGCAACCGCCGCATCCTGGCGTATACCCGCGAATACGCAGGCGCCGATGGCAAGAATGAAATCATCCTGTGCGTCGCCAACGTGTCCCGCAGTGCCCAGGCCGCAGAACTGGACCTCTCGGCGTTTGCCGGCATGGTTCCGGTGGAGATGCTCGGTGGCAATGCCTTCCCACCGATTGGCCAGCTGAATTTCCTGCTGACCCTGGCGCCGTATGGCTTCTATTGGTTCGTGCTGGCGGCGGAAAACCAGATGCCAAGCTGGCACGTGGAACCGGCGCAAAGCATCCCGGACTTCACCACCCTGGTGCTGAAGAAGCGCATGGAAGAATTGCTCGAAGCACCGTGCCGCACCACCCTGGAACAGAATGCGTTGCCGGCGTGGCTGCCCAAGCGCCGCTGGTTTGCCAGCAAGGATACGACAATCGACAGCGTGCACATCGCTTATGGCGTGCGCTTCGGCGACCCGCAGCATCCGGTGCTGCTCAGTGAAATCGAAGTCACCAGCGCCGGCCAGGTCAGCCGCTATCAACTGCCGTTCGGCTTCCTTGGCGAAGACCAGTTCACCAGCGCCTTGCCGCAACAACTCGCGCTTGCCCGTGTACGGCGAGTGCGTCAGGTAGGTTTGGTGACCGATGCCTTCAGCCTCGACACTTATATCCGCGGCGTGATCCAAGGCCTGCAGGCCAAAACCGTCCTCGACTCCACCGATGGCGAGATTCGCTTCGAGCCCACGGCGCAGTTGGCCAAACTGGAATTGAACGACGAGTCGGAAGTGCGCTACCTCGCGGCGGAGCAGTCCAACAGTTCCGTGGTGGTGGGCGGCAGCCTGGTGCTCAAGCTGATCCGAAAAGTCAGCGCCGGGGTTCACCCGGAACTGGAAATGGGCGCCTACCTGACCGAAGCCGGCTACGAGCATATCTCGCCGCTGTTGGGCTCGGTGATCCGCCACGATGCCGATGGCCAGGACAACCTGCTGATGATCGCCCAGGGTTACCTGAGCAACCAGGGCGACGCTTGGGGCTGGACCCAGAATAACCTGGAGCGAGCGATTCGCGACGAACTGGCCGAAGCCATGTCCGAGCAGGAACAGCACTACAACGCCCTTGGCGAGCTGGCGGATTTCGCCGGCTTGCTCGGCCAGCGCCTGGGCGAGATGCACCTGGTGCTGGCGGCGCCCACCACTAACAAGGCGTTCAAGCCCGAGGTCACAACCCTCAAGGACAGCCAGGGCTGGGCCAGGCACGTAGGCGCACAAATCGACCACGCCTTGCAGTTGCTCAAACAGCATCAAACCAAGTTGAACCCTGCCGATCAGGCGTTGGTCAGTGCTTTACTGGAGCAGAAAAAGGCCATCGCCAGTCACGTTCAGGACCTGGCGAAAGCCACGGTGGGCGGGTTGCGCATTCGCGTGCACGGCGACCTGCACCTGGGCCAGGTACTGGTGGTCAAGGGCGATGCCTACCTCATCGACTTCGAGGGCGAACCGGCGCGGCCGCTGCCTGAACGTCGCGGCAAACACAGCCCGTACAAGGATGTGAGCGGGGTGCTGCGCTCGTTTGATTACGCGGCGGCCATGGCGGTGAATGTGCAGGGCGTTGACCAGTCGCCCGAGGCCAATGCGTCCCGGCAACGTGTGGCGGATCGCTACTTGCATGAGGCCAGGCAGGCATTTATCCAGGCCTATCACGCTGCCACGACTACACTGGCCCATGACTGGCAGGATGCCAAAGGCCAGGACGCAGCGCTGGCGTTGTTCAGCCTGGAGAAGGCCGCGTACGAAGTGGCCTACGAAGCAGAGAATCGCCCGAGCTGGTTGCCGGTGCCGTTGCAAGGTTTGCACGGGCTGCTCAGTGGGTTGAAACCAATATCGAAAACTGCACGCGGTGGGGAGACGTCATGAGTTTTACAAGCAAAGAACCGCTGCAGGAAAAGTTGAGTGTGATGCCCAAGCCTGCTGATATCGAAGCCCTGGTGCGGGCCGAGCACCATGATCCATTCTCGATCCTGGGTCCCCATGACGACGAGCAGGGAGGCCAGTTCATTCGCGCCTTCCTGCCGGAAGCACTGAGTGTCCAGGTCCTGGCCCGCGACAGCGGCGAGCACATCGGCAGCCTCGATGCGACCCAGGTGCCGGGCTTGTTTGTCGGGCATTTCGGCAGCCGTCAGGCGTACTTGCTGAAGATCCAGTGGGCCGGTGGTGAACAGATCACCGAAGACCCTTACAGCTTCCAGCAACTGCTGCTGGGGGAGATGGACCTGTACCTGTTTGCCGAAGGCAATCACCGCGACCTGAGCAGTTGCCTCGGGGCACAAGTGACCAGCGTCGACGGTGTCCAGGGCGTGCGTTTTGCGGTATGGGCACCGAATGCCCGCCGGGTCTCGGTGGTGGGCGACTTCAATATCTGGGACGGGCGCCGTCATCCGATGCGCCTGCGCCATCCGTCCGGTGTGTGGGAGATTTTCATCCCGCGCCTGCAACCCGGCGCGGCCTACAAGTATGAAATCCTCGGTGCCCACGGGATTCTGCCGCTCAAGGCCGACCCCATGGCCCTGGCCACGCAGTTGCCGCCGGATACTGCGTCCAAGGTCGCTTCGCCGCTGCAGGTCGACTGGCAGGACCACGACTGGATGCAATCGCGCAGCGAGCGACAAAAGCCCAGCGCACCCTTGTCGATCTACGAGTTGCATGCCGGTTCCTGGCAGTGCGAGCTGGATGAAGTCGGCGAGGTGTCCCGCCAGTACAGTTGGCGCGAGCTGACCGAACGGTTGATCCCTTATGTACAGCAGTTGGGCTTCACCCATATCGAACTGATGCCGATCATGGAGCACCCGTTCGGCGGCTCATGGGGTTATCAGGCGCTGTCGCAATTTGCCCCGACGGCACGTTTCGGCTCGCCGGAGGATTTCGCGTTTTTCGTCAACGCCTGCCATCAGGCCGACATCGGCGTGATCCTGGATTGGGTGCCGGCGCATTTCCCCACCGACACCCACGGCCTGGCGCAATTCGACGGCACCGCGCTGTACGAATACGCCAACCCGCTGGAAGGCTTCCACCAGGATTGGGACACCCTGATCTACAACCTCGGCCGCACCGAAGTCCACGGCTTCATGCTGGCGTCGGCGTTGCACTGGCTCAAGCATTTCCATATCGATGGCCTGCGGGTGGATGCGGTGGCCTCGATGCTGTACCGCGACTATTCGCGCAAGGCCGGTGAATGGGTACCCAACCGCCACGGCGGGCGGGAGAACCTCGAGGCCATCGACTTCCTGCGCCACCTCAACGATGTCGTTGCCCTTGAGGCCCCCGGCGCGCTGGTGATCGCCGAGGAGTCCACCGCATGGCCGGGCGTAAGCCAGCCGACCCAACAGGGCGGCCTGGGGTTCAACTACAAGTGGAACATGGGCTGGATGCACGATTCGCTGCACTACATCCAGCAGGACCCGGTGTACCGTGCCCATCACCACAACGAGCTGAGTTTCGGCCTGGTGTATGCCTGGTCCGAGCGGTTTATCCTGCCGATTTCCCACGATGAAGTGGTGCACGGCAAACACTCGTTGATCGACAAGATGCCCGGCGACCGCTGGCAGAAATTTGCCAACCTGCGGGCGTACCTGAGCTTCATGTGGATGCACCCGGGCAAGAAGCTGCTGTTCATGGGCTGCGAGTTCGGCCAATGGCGCGAGTGGAACCACGATCAGCAACTGGACTGGTACCTGCTGCAATACCCCGAACACCGGGGCGTGCAGAAACTGGTGGGCGACCTGAACCGCCTGTACCGCGAAGAGCCGGCGCTGCATGACCAGGACGACGCACCACAGGGCTTCCAGTGGTTGATTGGGGATGACGCGATCAACAGCGTCTACGCCTGGTTGCGCTGGAGCAAGGATGGCAGGCCGGTGCTGGTGGTGGCCAACTTCACGCCGGTGCCGCGTGAGGCCTACAAGGTCGGCGTGCCGTTTGCCGGGCGCTGGAGCGAGGTGATCAACAGCGATGCCGACACCTATGCCGGTTCCAACTTCGGCAACGGTGGCGGGGCGTTTACGGAGGAGGAGCCCAGGCATGGGCAGCCGTTGTCGCTGTCGTTGAACCTGCCGCCATTGGGCGTGCTGATCCTGCGACCGGACGCCTGACTTCCAGCCGATGAAGACCCCATGTGGGAGCGGGCTTGCTCGCGAATGCGCAGTACCAGTGCCAGATTTTTTGGCTGACACACTGCATTCGCGAGCAAGCCCGCTCCCACAGTGGGGATGTGTTGTGGCTTAGAAGTCGACCCTTATGCCAATCGTGCCTTTGCGCCCATTCAGCTGATTACTGTCCAGATTGCTGTTGTACCCCACCTCGCCATACACACTGACCGTGCTCGATACCTGCAGCGTTGCCCCGGTGCTGACGTCCAGCGTGGTGGACTTCTGTTCGGTGTTGATGTCCGTGCTGTCATTGAACGTGACGGTGTTATTCCCGGCGCTGGCGTGCCACACGTTGGTACGCACGTAAGGCTGCAGGGGCATGCCGCTCACGCTGTAGCTGCCCTTGAGGCGGACACCGAGACGAGTGACGACGTTAGTGTCGGCGTGGAATGAGACATCCGAGATTCCGTCGTTCTGGCTGTCCACATAGCTTCGATCGACAATCACCTGGGCCTGCGGCTCAACCTCCCACTGTTCAGACACCGCAAACGGCATTCCCACCTCCACAGACCCCAGCACGTTGTGGCCCTTGGTTGGGAGTTTGACGCCCCGGTCGGATTCACTGTGGCCATCGAACCGCGTGCCCATCAGCACGACATCGATATAGGCGCAGTTGGCGCCGATGAGCGTCCAATACGCGCCCAGGCTGTCACCGCGCAGGGTGGTGTTGCCGGCGTCCTTGCCCTGAAAACCGCCATTGAAGCCCGCCACATTGCCGGTCAGGCGGCTGTGGCCGACAAAGAAGCCGAAGCGTTGGGTCAGGCCAGCGTCGTTGGTCCAGGCATACAGGTCAGTGCCAACCTGGACACCGGACAGGGAGCTGTCCAGCGACGGGCTGACGGTGCCGGCGAATGATTGCCGCGTGCTGCTGCCATACACCCGGCCCCAACCGGCCGCTAGTGCACCAGGTTGGCGTTGCAGGCTTTGGTCGCCCATGCGTTCGTGGTAGGTGCCCAGCATGCCCTGGACCATCTGCTGCACGGCGGGAAACAACACGGCATACACCGGGACTTCCGGGCGATAGATGGGTATGGGTTCTTCTCCCGGGAAAATCCCCGGGAGGTCCGGCGTGCCGTCGGCGGGGACGGGGGGGAGAATGCCCACTGGGTCGTCAGGATCCTCAGGGTTGGGCAGCGGCGGCGCCACCACCGAGGACCGCAGGAACCAGTTTTGCCCGGTGCCCGGCGTTACGCCTCCTTTGAACAGGTAGTACTCATAGGCGCCTGCGGAAACGGATCCACCGCGCAGGGTAAACGCCAGGTCGCTGCTCGTGGCACCGTTAAGCGCTTCAACCACCTGGATGCCGTTCTGCAGGGTCATGGCACCGGGGCCGGCAAGGTTGGTGACGGTGATGGTAGTGCCGCCTTGCAGCGTGCCCTGGCTGACTACCAGCTTGTCACTGGCCGAGCCGTCGGCGCCGAGTACCGATTGCAGCGCGAGTTCGCCACCATTGCCGGTGTAGTTGCCGTCGACCGTCAGGCTGTCGGTGGCGCTGGAGCTGCCGGTGGTCATGTCGATCAGGCCACCGTTGTTCAGGTTGGCTGGTTGCCCGGCCGTGAAGGGGCTGATGCTGCCCTGTGTTACCTGCAGGGCGGCGCTGCCAAAAATATTCAGGGTACCGGTGGCCGTAGCGCTGTCACCGAGCTTGAAGTCGCCGCCCAGGGTCAGGCGCGAATTGTTGTCCAGGTTGACGGTTTCCCAGTTGACATAGCGGGTTGGCGTGGCGGATCGGGTGTTGTCGAAGGTCAGGGTGTCGTTACCCAAACCACCATCCAGAAGCGGAGTGGAAGCCAGGGTGGTTTCGGTCAGGTTGAGCAGGAAACCCCTGTCAGCGCCATCACCCATGAGGATTTCCTTATGGATCAGACCGCCGCCTTCCCAAGTGAACTCATCGTTGCCAAAGCTGGCGAGGATCTGCCCACTTATTTCCCCTCCGCTGACTTTGATGATGTCGTCGCCGCCGCTGACGCTGATGTTGCCACCAACCGTTCCTCCGGAAACCAGGATGGTGTCGTTTCCGAAGCCAGTAACGAGGTTGCCGATGATCGCTCCACCCCGCAGGTCAAACAGGTTGTTGTCGAGCTTCATGTCGACCCGTCCGATGCTGCCACCGGTCATCAGCGCTACATCTCCATCTTCAAAGGCGCCGACAATCCTGCCACTGCTCATGGTGAACTCGTCACGGCCGTCGCCCTGAGCCAGTGAGGCGACGGTGCCACCGCTCTGGAAGTACTGGTCTACCCCGTCACCCTGGGAGATTGCACCGGAGCTGCCGCCGCTGATTTGCGCAATATCACCGCCCGCGCCTTGAGTCACCGTGCCGGAGATATTGCCATTGAACAGTTGGAAAATATTTCTTCCGTCACCTTGATTGATCGCACCGTTGATCGCGCCGGAATCCATCGTGACCCGATCATCTCCCGCGCCATAAGTCACGTTGCCGACGATGATGCCGGTGCCGCCGACGGGGAACTCAAGGATGTTGCTTCCTTGTAAATCCGTCAGCGCGCCAGCACTGCCATCGCTGCACAGGGTGGTGTCGTTGCCTGCGGTTATGACCAACGTACAGGCGGCCTGCGCGGGGAGAGGCCAATTGAGCAACAGCGTCGTCACGCTGCAGACGCTCAGATACGTCACTGATGAAAACCGCGTGCTCATGATTCGCCCTCCCTGCAAGCCGGTGTTCCAAGCTAGCCACACAGAGAGAGCGTTCGCTACTGTCAGAAGTTACAGGTATAGACGAGTGGGTGCGCCTACAAAAATACAATCTCATAGGGCTCGCGCATGCGCTCCAGCAGCACCTGCGCCAGGATCGGCGCCAGGCCGATTTCCGGGTCGCCTGCCAGTTGGCTGGCATAGGCGTGGGCGGCGTGCAGCTTGCGGGCGACGCTCCAGGTGTCGAGCCGCACCTTGCGCGCGCGCTGCCAGGGGATGGCGGCGGTTTCCCGAAGCGGCCAGTGCCACGCCCAGATCGGCAGTTCGTGCAAGCGCACGCCCTTGACTGCGCAGGCTTTGGCAGCGGCACGGCCGACGGCGTCGTGGTCGTCATTGCCGTCGTTGCGCCAGGTGGTGAACACCACGTCGCCGGGTTGCAGGTAGCGCGCAATGAACTGGCTCATTTGCTGTTCCCGCGCGGCCAGGGCGTTGTCGGCGAAACCGCCGCGGATCCATTTCAGGCTGTGCAGGGGCACGCCCAGGCGGCGCAGGGCTTCGACACTTTCCTGGGGCCGCACCACGCTCAAGCGTTTGGCCGGCCACACGGCAGACCCCGGATGGCTGGCGCTGCCGTCGGTGATGGAGATCAGTTGCAGGGAGTATTCAAGGGTGCTGAGCAATTGCAGCAGACCGCCGCAGGCGATCACTTCGTCGCCGGGATGCGGGGCGATGATCACCACGCGGGCGCCCTTGGGCACCAGGGTTGCGGGGTTGATGGCAGGGATTTGCGCGAGTTGCGGGGCGCTGTTCCAGATTTGCGCGGGGCCCCGGCGGTTGTCACTTAACAGTGCAGGCTTCATGGGTGTCACGTCCTTGTTTATCGGTGGTGCAGGCCGTACCCCGTTGACGGGACGGCTCTTGTGGTACGCGAGCGTCAGGTACTGCACGCTCGCGGCGCGACGGCGTTCCAACCCTGGATTGCCGTGCAAGGAATAGTGATGATAGTTATGAATCGCCGCTTTAACACCGCCGGGTGTCGCAATTTTTTCAGGAGGCCTGCATCAGGCTCTTCAGGTAATCACCGAAGCCGCCCTGGGCGCGACAATCCAGGCGGGCACTGGTAATCACCTGGGGCGAGTGGCTCCAGGCAATGGAAGCCCCGCAGCGCTCCAACTGGCGCACCAGCTCCACGTCTTCATGGCAGGGCAGGGGCTCGAAACCGCCGGCCCGCACGTAGGCGCCGGCACTGACGCCCAGGTTGGCGCCGTGGATATGCCGATGCCCGTCCCGGGCGGTGTAGGCCTGGTGATAGCGGATCTGCGCCGCCGGGTCGAAGCCCTCGCTCCAGGCGTCCACCGTCACCGTGCCGCACACCGCATCCACGCCCAGGGCCAGTTGCGCCACCAGCCAATCGGGAGCGACGCGGCTGTCGGCGTCGGTGCAGGAAATCCACCGCGCGCCGTTGTTAAGCAGGTGCCGCGCACCCACACCGCGCACGTGGCCCACGTTTCGCGCCTGCACTTCCAGGCTGTGCACCTGGTATTCGCGGGCGATCATGGCGCTGCGGTCGCTGCAGCTGTCGAGCACTGTCAGAATCTGCACCTCTTCACCCAGCAGGCCCGGATGACTGGCGGCGACCATCGCAGCTTTCAGGCATTCGGGCAGCAGTTTTTCTTCGTTATGCACGGGTATCAGGATGCCGATCATCGCAGTCCCTCCAGGGTCGCAACCGTGGTGCCGTCGCGGCTCCACAAATCCAGTAGAAAATCGCTTTCGTGATGCTGCGCCAGATGTGGCATGCCCAGGCGCTGGCCGAGGCGCGCATGCACCTGTTCGGCGGTCTGCGGGCAGCCTTCGATGATCGGGCGCCAGTGGCAGGCGAGGATTTGTCCATCAGGCGTCAGGGAGGCGAGGGCGCGATCGATCAGCCCATCGAAATCCTTCGGGTCCAGGTAGTAGCAAAGCTCGCTGAGCACGATCAGCTCGAAGGTTTCGCTGGGCCATTGCTGCGGCAGGCGGCTCTGCTGCACGGTGGCATGGCTGAAACCCCGCAGCCGCGCCTGTGCCAGGCTGACCGCCGCTTGCGCCGTGTCACAGCAGAGCAGGCGGTCACAGCGCGGGGCCAGCTCGAAGCTCAGTTCGCCGTTGGCGCAGCCGGGTTCAAAGATCGAGGCATAGCGCGGCCGGGTCAGCAGCGCCAGGGTCAGGGCCCGCTTGCGCTGTTCATACCAGCGTTGCCGAAAGGCCCAAGGGTCGTCGTTGCCGGCAAACAGCTCGTCGAAATAGGGCGTGGCGACACTCATACGAACACCACTTCAAAAGGTTGCAGCAGGCGCTCCAGCACATAGGGCGCGAGCACCGGTGGCAGGCCGATCTGCGGGTCGCCTTCCAACTGGCTGGCGAAGGCATGGATGGCGTGCCGTTTACGGGCCACGGCTTCAGGTGTCAGGAGAATTTTTCGAGCGCGATCCCAGGGCACCTGGCTGTCTTCCGGGGTTGCCCAATGCCAGGTCCACACGGGCAGCTCGAGCAAGGTTGCGCCCACCGCCCGGGTCGCCTTGGCACTGGCACGGCCCACGGCCTCGTGGTCGCAATGGCCGTCTTCGCGCCAGGTGGTGAAGACTACGTCGCCGGGCTTGAGGTAACGCTCGATAAAGCGGCTCAGGTCTTCTTCACCTGCGGCGACCTGGCTGTCGCTGAACCCGGCCCGCAACCATTTCAGGCTGTGCAACGGCAATCCCAGCCGGTGCAGGGCCTGCGCCGACTCTTGCGGCCGCACCACGCTCAGGCGTTCCACCGGCCAGCGGCGCGAGCCGGGATGACTGGCGCTGCCGTCTGTGACGGAGATCAGCAGGATAGGGCGATCCAGCGCGGCAAGGCCTTGCAACAGGCCGCCGCAGCCAAGGACTTCGTCATCCGGATGTGGCGCGATGATCACGGCGCGGCTGCCTTCAGGCACCAGTTCGGCAATGTCTACGCAAGGCAGCTCGGCCAGTCGCGACGAGCTTTGCCACAAATGCAAGGGCGTGCCCTGGCCGACGATTGGATTGATCTTCATAGTTCCCATCTCCCTGGGCGCTCATCGGCGACTTGTTGACCAAGGGCGGCCAGGTCGCGCTCGGCGTGACTTTGCCGCAGGTACACCGGCAAGTCGGCCATCAACTGGGCAAAATGCGGGTCCTTGCAATACGGCCCGGCGCCCAGTGCTCGGCCGACATGGTGAATCACCTGGTCGACGGTTTCTTCGATACAGGCCCGTGCCTGTTGTGCCAACAGCCGGGCATCTGCCTTGGGCTGCCGGTCGATATGGGTGGCGCTGTCGCGCAGCACACAGGCCGCGCTGTGCAAGGCACTGTCGACGCTGCCAAGGTGCGCCAGGGCGTGGGGCTCCGGGCGTTTTGCGCACTGCTCGCGCAAGGCCTCCGCCAAGCGTTGTGCCGCGCCGTACCAGCAGGCGGCGATGCCGATGCCGCCTTGCCAGAAGCCTGGGCGCGCCAAATAGTCCCCAGGCTTGCCGATGGCCAGGCCAACGGTGTCCTGGAAAAGCACTTCAACACTGCCCGTAGCGGCCATGCCCACGGCCGCCCAGCCCTCATCGGTGACGGTTACGCCGGGCTGGTGCATTTGCACTGCAACCAGTTGCTGGCGATCCTCTTCATCCCACGCCGTGAGCAACCCGTGGCTGACCACCGCCGCGCCCGAGCACCAGGCCTTGCGGCCCTCCAGCCGCACACGTTGGCCGTCACGCCGGATCCGCACCTTGGCGGTGGGCGGCTCGGCCGCCCACATGCCCCACGTGCTGCCAACCGGCGGCAAGGGGCTGTCGAGTTCAGCGATGATCGCCAGGGCGTCCGTGTGGCCCTCGAACAACTTGCACAACCGCAGGTCATGGCCGGCGACTTGCGCCAGCCGGCTGAAGCGTTCCAACGTTTGCCCGCTGCCCGGCAAGGGCAACTGGTCCAGGCCTTCCTCCACCAAAGCCCTCAGCGCAGCGCCAAGGGCCTGGGTGTCCGGGTAATCCCGGTAGCCGCGAAGAAACTCATGCAAGGCCATGTCACACCTCGTCCTCATGCTGCAATTCAAACAGCAGCAGCGAACGCCCGGTGACCGCGTATTCGTGATCGAAATCGAAGCGTTCCTGGCCACGCACTGCCGGCTGGTTGGTGTCGAGCATGCAGGTCCAGAAGCCGCCATCCGGCACCGGTGGCAGGCGGAAATTGACCATGTCGTGGTGGGCATTGACCACCAGCAACAACGTGGCATCGGCCCCCGGGCGGCGAATCCCGGTTTCCTGGGCGCGGCCATCCATCAGCATGCCCAGGCAACGGCCATGGCTGTCCTGCCATTGCTCGATGGTCATTTCATCGCCGCTCGGCGCGAGCCAGGTGACGTCCTTGACCCCGATATCTTCGTTGTAGTCGCCCACCAGGAAGCGCCCGCGACGCAGGATCGGGTACGCCAGGCGCAACTTGATCAGGCGCTTGACGAACTTGAGCAGGGCCTTCCCGTCTTCATCCAGTTCCCAATTGATCCAGCCGATCTCGCTGTCCTGGCAGTAGGCGTTGTTGTTGCCGTGCTGGGTCCGGGCGAACTCGTCACCGGCCACCAGCATTGGCGTGCCCTGGGCCAGCAGCAGGGTGGCGAAGAAATTGCGCATCTGGCGCAGGCGCAGCGCGTTGATTTCCGGGTCGTCGGTAGGGCCTTCGACACCGTGGTTCCACGACAGGTTGTTGTTGCTGCCGTCCTGGTTGTTCTCGTCGTTGGCTTCGTTGTGTTTGTCGTTGTAGGACACAAGGTCGTGCAGGGTGAAACCGTCGTGGGCGGTGATGAAGTTCACCGAGCTGTACGGCCGGCGGCCGCGCTGGTTGAACATCTCGCCCGAGGCGGTCATGCGTCCGGCGAAGTCGGCCAGTTGGCCGTCGTCACCTTTCCAGAACGAGCGCACGGTGTCGCGGAAACGGTCGTTCCATTCCACCCAGCCCGGCGGGAAACCGCCGACCTGATAGCCGCCGGGTCCACAGTCCCAAGGCTCGGCAATCATTTTCACCTGGCGCAGCACCGGGTCCTGGCGGCAGGCCACGAGGAAGCTGTGGCGCTCGTCGAAACCGTCGCGGTAGCGGCCAAGGATGGTCGCCAGGTCGAAGCGGAAACCGTCGACATGCATCTCGGTCGCCCAGTAGCGCAACGAGTCGGTGACCATTTGCAGCACGCACGGGTGGCTCAGGTCGAGGGTGTTGCCGGTGCCGGAATCGTTGATGTAGAAGCGCTTGTCATCGGGCATCAGGCGATAGTACGAGGCGTTGTCGATGCCGCGCATGGACAGCGTCGGGCCTTGCTCGTTGCCTTCGGCGGTGTGGTTGTAGACCACGTCCAGGATCACTTCCAGCTTGGCTTCGTGCAGGTGCGCGACCATTTCCTTGAACTCGGCGATCTTGCCGCTGGCCAGGTAGCGCGGGTCCGGGGCGAAGAAGGCGATGCTGTTGTAGCCCCAGTAGTTGGTCATGCCTTTTTGCAGCAGGTGCTGGTCGTTGACGAAGGCGTGCACCGGCAGCAACTCGACCGATGACACACCCAACTGGCGAATGTGCTTGAGCACATCGTCGACCATCAGCCCGGCGCAGGTGCCGCGCACTTCCTCAGGCACCGAAGGGTGGCGCATGGTGATGCCGCGCAGGTGGGTTTCATAAATGATCGTGCGATCCCACGGCGTGCGCACTGGCTGGTCGTTGCCCCAGGTGTGGGCCGGGTCGATGACTTTGCACTTGGGCACGAAGGGCGCGCTGTCGCGTTCGTCGAAACTGAGGTCGGCGTCCGGATGGCCGATGGTGTAGCCAAACAGGGCCTCGGACCATTTGAGCTCGCCCACCAGCTGTTTGGCGTAGGGGTCGATCAGCAATTTGTTGTGGTTGAAGCGATGACCGTTGGCCGGGTCATAGGGACCGTACACGCGGTAGCCGTAGATCAGCCCGGGGTGGGCGTCGGGCAGGTAGCCGTGGAAGGTTTCGTCGGTGTATTCCGGCAGTTCGATGCGCTCCAGCTCGACTTCGCCGCTGTCGTCGAAGATGCACAGTTCGACTTTGGTGGCGTTGGCCGAGAACAGCGCAAAGTTGACCCCCAGACCGTCCCAGGTCGCGCCGAGAGGGAAGGGCAAACCTTCACGAATCCGCGACGGCTCGTTTTCCGGCGTCGAGTTGGGCTTGTTGGGTTTGCTCATTGAGATGCTCCTGCAAAAGGGTTTTTCCGGGCCGAACGGGGCCATTCCGGCGTGATGCCGGGTAGATATCGGTAGTTGGATAGCCTCCTGCGGTGCGGGCGCACCTGCAGGAGGATCTTTGGGTCAGGGTGCCTTGGGCTTCTTCGCAGCAGGCTTCTTCGCCGCCGGCACTGCGCTTGGCTTGGCTGCCGGTTTGGGCGCTGCCGCTGCGGGCTTGGCTTTTGGCTTGGCCTTGGCGGCGGCCTTCGGTGCCTTGGATGGCGTCAGCGCTTCGGCTTCCGCCAGTTTGCGCGCCATTTCCCAGTGTCGTGCGTCCTCGCCATGGGGTTTACCTTCAGATTCCCAGATCTGATGTGCCAGTTCGCGGATGCGTTTGTCTTCAGTACTCATCGCAATGCTCCTCACAGAAAATTTCAGCTTTCTTGATCATCAGGATTGATAAAGACATTGACCGGGAAATCCCCCAGGGCAGCGCTGATCATGAGCTCCTTGTTTGGTGTGACTGCGCCTGTTCGGAAAAGTCCCTTCCAATTTTGTGTTGGAGCGGCGAACGGTAATCGGACCCGAGTATCGCCCCAAATCTGCGCGTTGATCAGGGGATACACACCGTTTTCAAGCAGCCGGTGAGGCCAGCGTGGCACCACCACCAGCAGCTGTTTGCCCTGGTATTCGCGGTAGAAAGCGACCACCCGCTCGGCGTGTTCGCCCACCACTTCCAGAGGCTCGTACGTGCCCTGGCGAAACAGTTGCGGATGCGCCTTGCGCAACCCCAGGACCAGGCTGATCAACGCCTGTTTTATACGCCCGTCATGCCAGTTGAACATCAGCTCGCCGATGTCCGGCGGCGTGTGCAGCCCCTGTTGCCGTGCGGGGTAGTCCACCGGGCGGCGGTTGTCAGGGTCTACCAATGTGAAGTCCCAGAACTCATCGCCCTGGTACAGGTCCGGCACGCCCGGCACGGTGAGGCGAAGCAAGGATTGCGCCAGCCCGTTGAGCGCGCCGGCCGGGGCGATGGCCTGGGCGGCCTCGCCGATGGCATCGCGCAGGGTCTTGCCGGCGTCCTCCAGCAGCAGCCGTGACAGGAACGCTTCGACACCTTGCTCGTACAACTCGTTGGGTGCGCTCCAGCTGCTGTTGAGCTTGGCTTCACGCAGGGCTTTCTGCTGCCATTGCCACAGGCGCTGGTGATAGTCCGCCAGGCCCTCGGTATCGTCGCGGTGCAGGTCCAGCGGCCAACTGCCCAGCAGCACCTGATAGAGGATCAGTTCGTCACCCGCGGACGGCGTGTTGGCATCGCTGCGCAGGCGGGCGGCGAGGGGGCGCCATTGCTCCACCTGCTCGGCATACCAGTCGGCGGCCTCGCTGAGCACGGCCAGGCGCGCACGGGTGTCTTCGCCGCGCTTGTGGTCGTGGGTGGCGGTGGCCAGCAGGTTGTCGGGGAAGGTGCGCAGTCGTTGCTGATTGACCGCGTGGAAGTCTTCCAGCGGGGCGCTGAATTGTTCGGTGCTGAAACCCACGTCATTGCGCGACAACAACACACCCGAGCGGTAGAACGCAGTGTCTTCCACGGCTTTGGCCGCCGCCGGCGAGGTCAGTTGCTGGAAGCGTACGCAGGCGTGCTTGAGCATCTTGCGTTTGCGGCCCAGGGGGCGGTCGCGCCAGGGTTGGCCGCCGAGCCATTTTTCCAGGTAGTCGAGCACCGGCCAGTCGCCTTCGCTCAAGGTGCTGCGGGCACCGGCCAGGGCTTGCAGGAAAAACACGTCATCCAGTTCGCTGCGGCCCCGGGCGCTGATGTAGGTGCGGTACACCGGGAAATGCACGATCAATTCCTGCAACGCGCGGCGAATTGCACCCAGGGTCAGGTCGCGGCTCATCACATCGTCCCGGGCCACTTGCAGCAGGGCCTGGGCCACACTTTCAAAATCCCCGGCCAGGGAACCGTTGAGGATCTGCTGCCGGGCCAGCCAGGCTTCTTCGATAAATGAACACGGGCGTTCGGTGTGGCGGGTCCATAACTCGGCCAGGGGTTCGAAGCCCTTCGGGTCATGTTGCAGCAATGACAGCTGGTTCATGAATTCGTAGCCGGTGGTGCCGTCCACGCGCCAGTCTTCACGCAAGGTTTCGCCTTCGCCGAGGATCTTCTCGACGAAGATCGGCAAGTGCCGCCCACTCGCCAGCGAGTCCACCCGGCGGCGCAGCTTGCGGCAGTAACCGCGCGGGTCGGCGAGGCCGTCGATGTGGTCGATGCGCAGGCCGTCGATCAGGCCTTCGCTGATCAGCTGGAAGATCTTGCCGTGGGTCGCTTCGAACACCGCGCTGCGTTCAACCCGCAGGCCGCCCAGCTCGTTGACGTCGAAGAACCGCCGCCAGTTGATATCGTCCGCTGCCGTGCGCCAGCTGGCCAGGCGATAGCTTTGTTGTTCCAGCAGGTGGTGCAGGCGGGCGAAACCTTCGGGCTGGCGGGCGTCGTAGAGGTCGAGGTTCGCTTCGATGGCCTTCAGGGTTTCGGGATCGCGGGCGGCCTCGATCAGTTCCTGTTTCAGCGCGGCGGCCTGGGGATAGGCGTCCGGCTGGTAGGCCAGGCTGCTGAAGCGATCGGCCAGTGACTTGACGGGCACCAGCTCGCCGTATTCCCGCGGGCAGATCGGGAAGCGATGTTCGTAATGCTCGACGTAGAAGCTGCCGTGCTGCGGGTCGAAGCGCAGCGGCAGGGCACCCGACTGCAGGGCTTCGCCGTAGTCGCTGCCAAGGAACGGCATCAGCAGTTGGCCCTTGAGCAGCGGGTCTGGCGAGTGCCATTGAATGTCGAAGAATTCGCTGTAGGGACTCAGGCGACCCCATTCCAGCAAGTCCAGCCACCACAGATTATCGGCACCGCCGACGGCCATGTGGTTGGACACGATATCGAGGATCAGCCCCATGTCATGTTCGCGCAACGCCGCAACCAATCGCCGCAGCGCCGGTTCGCCGCCCAGCTCGGGATTGACGGTGGTGGGATCGACCACGTCATAGCCGTGCATCGAACCGGCGCGGGCGCTCAGCAATGGCGAGGCGTAGAGGTGGCTGATGCCCAGCTCGGCGAAGTACGGCACCAGCGGCACGGCGTCGTCGAGGGTGAAGCCCTTATGAAATTGCAGGCGCTGGGTAGCCCGAAGCGTCAATGCTTTCATCGGTCACGCTCTTGGGCCTGGATGCGCGCCACGGCCAGCAGCTCAAGGCGGCGGGCGGCATTGTCATCATCGAGCAGGGTGGCGGCATCGCCCGGCAGGCGGCGGCGCCAGTTCGGGTGGGTGTCGGTGGTGCCGGGCAGGTTGGATTGTTCCTCGACCCCCAGGGCGTCCTCCAGCGGCAACAATACCAAGGGTGCGCGGGTGTGGCCCAGGTAGCGCACGCTGGCGTCGATGACGTGGTCGGTTTCGTTGCGCACTTCGTCGATGAAGTTCTGCGGGTCCTGGCTCAAGGCCTGGCGCAGCGCCTGGCGTTCCCGCAGGCGGTGTTCGCTCCATTGCTCGACGGTGGGTGCATCGATCAGGCCCAGCTGGACATTCCAGTCGATATCGCGGCTGTGCCACCAACCGTTGAGGGTCGGCAGGTCGTGGGTGCTGGTGGTGGCCAGCGCGTTGTCCGGCCAATCGAGGATCGGCTTGAACTGGCCGCCGTGGTCTTGTTCGAACAGCAGCACGCGCATCCCAAGGATTGAGCGCGCGATGAGTTTTTCCCGCAGGCCGTCGGGTACGGTGCCGAGGTCTTCACCGAGGACGATCGCCTGGTGGCGGCTCGACTCCAGGGCCAACAGCCGCAGCAGGTCATCCACCGGGTAATACAGGTAGGCGCCGTCCCGTGGCGAGGCGTCCATCGGGATCACCCACAGGCGTTGCAGGCCCATCACATGGTCGATGCGCAAGCCGCCGGCGTGGGCGAAGTTGGCCCGCAGCATTTCGATAAACGCGCGAAAGCCGTTGCGCTTGAGGCCTTCGGGGGAAAACGCGGAAATACCCCAGCCCTGGCCGGCACGGTTGAGGATGTCAGGTGGCGCACCCACGGTCAGTTCCGCCAACAGTTCATCCTGGCGGCTCCAGGCCTGGCTGCCGCCGCCGTCGGCGCCCACTGCGAGGTCGGCGATCAGGCCGACACCCATGCCGCTGCCGCGCGCCGCTTGTTGCGCGCGTTCCAGGCACCGAGCAATCAGCCATTGGCTGAAGGCGTAGAAGCCGATTTCGTCCCGATTGGCTTCGGCAAACTGCAACAGGGCCGGGCTTTGCGGGCTGTGCCAGTCCTCTGGCCAGTGGCGCCAGTCGAGGCTCTCGCCGTTGGCCGCGCGTTCGGCTTGTACGGCTTCGAAGCGGCAGTGGTTTTCCAGGGCTTCACCGCCAGCCTGGCGGAAGCTCAGGAAGTCGGCATGTTGCGGGTGGTCGCCCTGGCGGAAGTCGTCATACAGGGTGCGCAACAGGCGCTGCTTGGCTTTGGCCGCGGCCGGCCAGTCGATCAGGCTTTGTTGCTCAAGGTCATTCAATTCGTCGGCCAGCCCGCTGGCTTCGATGGCAGTTTGCACCGCACGTTCGCCGAGGATGCAGCCGGGGGACGCGTACAAACTGTTGAGGAACAGGCGGCTGGACGGGGAATAGGGGCTGAAGCGCTCGGTGTCGGCGCTGAACATCGCGTGCATCGGGCTGATGGCCAGGGCGTCGGCGCCGCGTTCGGCGGCGGCGCGGGCCAGTTGTTCCAGGGCCTGGGTATCGCCAAAGCCGCCGTCGCCGCTGCGGCGCAGGGAATACAACTGGGCGCTCAGGCCCCAGGCGCGGGCGGTCTGGGTGTCGACCGCTTCTGCAACGGTGTAGCAATGCGTCGGCGCCACGGCCAGGGTGAAATGCTGGTCGGCAATATGCACTTGTTGGTAGCCGACCGGAATCGAGCCGGGCAACACCGCGTTCTCGTCCAGGCTCAGGTCCAGCACGCTGGAATCTTCGAGGTGAATCTGGCACGGCGTACCGGGAGCGAAGTAGCGCGCCAGGTCCAGGCCGGCGCCGCTGTCGACGGTCATCAGGGGCGGCAGGTGCTTGTCTTGTTGCACGCGTTCGAGGTCCAGCAGGCTGGCTTCGATCTCGGCGTCGCTGTCGGCCGGGTGGCCCAGGCCTTTGAGCACGGCGCGCAGGGCGTCGGGCTTTACATGTTGCGGGCGGCCATTCGCGTCGATCCAATCGACGGCCAGGCCCGCTCGGCTGGCGAGTATTTCCAATTGCGCGTCGCTCAAGGGTGCTCTCCAACAGGGGAATGGGTGAGGCTGACGCGGGCGCTGAGGGGAGCCAATTGTTCGGCCCCGCTGGCCTGCGTCACAAATAGGAGGTGCTCGGCAGCCGGGTAGTTCAGAGAATCGGCGCTCAGGTTGAGGTCGATCTGCAACAGGCTGCCATTGCCCAGGCGCCAGCGCGCCGTGACCGCGCCCTCCGCCAGCACGTGCGCACCCAGGGCCATGCTGCCGGGCAGGTGCGGCACGATATGTTGGTGGCGCAGGCTCAACAGGTGCCGGTAGAGCTGCGAGTCGCCGCAGTCGGCGAGGGCGGGTGCCGAGCGGCGGAAGGTCTGCAGGGAGTTGGGGTCGGGAATGCGTTCGCGGCGTTCGGGGTCGCTGAACGCGGCAAAGTCGGCAAACTCGTTGCGCCGGCCTTCACGTACCGCCTCGGCCAGTTCGCCGTGATGGTCGGTGAAGAACAGGAACGGCTCCTCGGCGTTGACTTCATCGCCCATGAACATCAGCGGGATCATCGGCGACATCAGCAGCAAGGTCGTCGCGGCGCTCAGGGCCTGGGGCGAACACAGTTGATGCAGGCGTTCGCCCAGGGCGCGGTTGCCGATCTGGTCGTGGTTCTGCAGGAACAGCACAAAGGCGCTGGGCGGCAGGTGCCCGCTGGGCTCGCCGCGCGCGTGGCCGTGGCGCGTGGTGTGGCCCTGGTAGATAAATCCTTCGCTCAGGCAGCGCGCCAGTTTTCCCGTGGGGTCCTGGGCGAAATCGCTGTAGTAGGCGTCGGTTTCGCCGGTGAGCAGCACGTGCAGGGCGTTGTGGCCGTCATCGTTCCACTGGGCGTCGAAACCGCTTTCCAGCAGGCTGGCCTGGTTGAATTCGTTTTCCAGCACCAGCCACACATGCCGCCCCGTGTCGACTTGCTGGCGTACTTTTTGCGCCAGCTCCTGCAGAAATTCGGGATCGTTGATGGCGTGCACGGCGTCCAGGCGCAGGCCGTCGAAGCGGTATTCCAGCAGCCACATCAGGGCGTTGTCGATGAAGAAATCCCGGACCTCCCGGCGATCAAAGTCGATGCCCGCGCCCCAGGGCGTGTGCACGTCTTCGCGAAAGAAACCCTTGGCGTAGGTGCCGAGGTAGTTGCCGTCGGGGCCGAAGTGGTTGTAGACCACATCGAGGATTACCGCGAGGCCATAGTGGTGCGCACTGTCGATCAGCTGTTTGAGCTGCTCGGGCGAACCGTAGGAGGATTGGGGAGCGTAGGGCAGGACACCGTCGTAACCCCAGTTGCGTTCGCCGGGGAATTGCGCGATGGGCATCAGCTCAATGGCGGTGACCCCCAGTTCGGCGAGGCGCGGCAGTTGTTTCTCGACCTCGGCGTAGCCCCCCAGTACGCCCACGTGTATCTCGTAGATCACCGCTTCGTGCCACGGCCGGCCTTGCCAGTGGCTTTGGCGCCACTGATAGGCCAGGGGGTCGACCACCACGCTGAAGCCGTGAACGTCCGTGGCCTGTGCCCGGGAAGCCGGGTCGGGAACGTCCTGTTCGCCGTCGATGTTGTAGCGGTAGCGGGTGCCCGGCGGGCATTGCAGCTGCACCACAAACCAGCCATCGGCCTGGGGCAGCATCGCTACCGATTTTCCTTCCTCAAATTCAACGCTGACATAAAACGCGTCTGGCGCCCATAACGCGAAGCGGGTGTGTTCCGCATCCAGCATGATCGCGCCGTGGGGCCAGGTTTCCAGAGTCCGTGACGGCATCTATGAAGACCTCTTTTTACTGTTTCCCCGATCTTCCCAGCGCTTTCGCTACCAGTTGCTCATAAAGTTCGGCATAGGGTTCCACTGCCTGGCACCAGTTGAACGGTGCGGCCATAGCCCGGCAACGCATGGCGTTGAGCAAGCCTGGGAAGGCGAAGACCTTGAACGCGCGGCTCAGGGCCGCTTCGTAGCTTTCGACAGTGGATTCGTTGAACAGGAAGCCGGTGACGCCATCCTCGATGGTGTCGGCCAGGCCGCCGGTGTTGCGTGCAACCGGCAACGAGCCGAAGCGCTGGGCATACATCTGGCTCAGGCCGCAGGGTTCGTAACGGGATGGCATCAACAGGAAGTCGCTGCCGGCGAACATGCGGCGCGCGTCGGTCTCGTTGAAGCCGATGCGCACGCCGATCTGGCCGGGAAAGCGCAGGGCCAGGGCACGCATGGCTTGTTCTTCTTCCGGCTCGCCGCGACCGATGATCGCGATCTGGCCGCCATTTTCGACGATGAAACTGGCGACCGCCTCGGTCAGGTCCAGGCCTTTCTGGTAGACCAGGCGCGATACCACGGCGAACAGCGGGCCGGTGGAGTCGTGCAAGCCAAACAGGTTGCGCACATGGGCGGCGTTCAGGGCCTTGCCTTCCCAGTCACCAATGTTGAAAGGGTGGGTCAGGTGCGGGTCGGTGGACGACTCCCAGCTTTCATCAATGCCGTTGGGAATGCCGCTGAGCAAGCCTTGCTGGGTCTTGCTGGCGAGGAAGCCATCCAGACCGCAGCCAAATTCGGGGGTGGTGATTTCCTGGGCGTAGGTGGCGCTGACCGTGGTGATATGGCTGGAATACGCCATGCCGGCCTTGAGGAATGACAGCTTGCCGTAGAACTCCATGCCTTCTTGCTGCAAGGCGTGTTCGGGAATGCCCAGCTCCGGGCACGAGGCCAGGCTGACCACGCCCTGGTAGGCGAGGTTATGAATGGTGAACAGCGTTGGAGTGCGTGACCCACGCCAGTGCATATAGGCTGGCGCCAGGCCTGCTGGCCAGTCATGGGCGTGCACCAGGTCCGGGCACCAGTGGATCTGCGCCAGGTTGGCGGCAATATCGGCGGCGGCCAGGCCCAGGCGGGCGAAGCGGATATGGTTGTCGGGCCAGTCACGGCCGTTGTTGGCGCCGTAGGGCGTACCTTCGCGCTCGTAAAGCTCGGGGCAGATCAGCACGTAGATAACCAGGCCGTCCTTGAGGTCCATGCGCCCGATCTTGCACGGTGGCAGCGCGGCGTGGCCCCCCAGCTCACCGATGATATGAATAGGGTTGTCGCTGTCCAGCACCTGCGGGTAGCCGGGGATCAGCACGCGCACATCGTGCAGGTGCGCCATGGCGCGGGGCAGTGCGGCGGAAACGTCGCCCAGGCCGCCGGTTTTCACCAGGTCGGCCAGTTCGGAAGTGACAAACAGCACTTTTTTGCGATTGGGATTCACACGTGGGACCGGCCGCACCGTGTTGGGAAGGTCGGCCAATGAGGTCGGCCCGCCAACCGGCTGACTAAAACGCTCTCCCTGAGTATCTACAGCGGCACTGATCATAGTTCTCTCCCGAGTTCTGGTCGGCTGATGGCATATGGCAATCAGCGAAGGTTGACCGCGTCCTGCGGCCAGGCGCACAAGCGCTACACAGACTGGCAAGCCTTATGCCAGTTGTGCTGGAGTCTTAAATAGAGTGGATGGACGGGCGTTCGGTGGGAACCGTCAGCACTCGCCTTACCTTAAACCTGACCTGTGGCAGAGTTGGAAAGTTTCGATTTTTTGCGGGGTTTTTGTTTTGGATCGGACCCATCGGTCATGAGTCTAGGACAGATCCCAGAGCCTGTGGGGTCTGTGGGGTATTTTTGTAGGACAAATTTTTTTCATGAGCCCCGTAGCAGCTGTCGAGCCCCAGCGAGGCTGCGTCGGGCGCACTGCCGATCCTGAACCAGGGCGCGCCCGACGCAGCCTCGCTGGGGCTCGACAGCTGCTACAGGGGGGAGTGGGAGGTGAAATGTGTGCACTAGCTTAGTGCGCGAAGGGGCACTCCTTTGGCCCAGGCTTGGATGTCTTCGATCATTTGCTGGTAGAACTGGCGGTAGTTCTGCTCGCTGACGTACCCCACATGAGGGGTGGCCAATACGTTGGGCAACTGGCGGAATGGATGCCCGGCTGGCAGCGGCTCCTGGGCGTACACGTCCAGTGCTGCGCCCGCCAGCCGGCCATTGGCCAGGGCGTCAATCAAGGCGGCCTCATCGACAATCGGCCCGCGTGCCGTGTTCACCAAATGCGCCGTAGGTTTCATCCAGCCCAACGCTTCGGCGTCCACCAGCCCGCGGCTGCGGTCGCTGAGCACCAGGTGAATCGACAACACGTCCGCCTGTTCAAACAACTCGCGCTTGCTGACCCAGGTCACGCCGCTTTCGGCAGCGCGCTCTGGGGTAAGGTTTTCGCTCCAGGCAATCACGCGCATGCCGAAGGCCTGGCCAAATTTGGCGACCTTCTGGCCAATGCTGCCCAGTCCGAGAATCCCCAGGGTCTTGCCGTACAAATCGCCGCCCAGGCCCACTTGCCAACCCCCGGCGCGCAGGGAATTGGCTTCGGCCAGCAGGTTGCGGGTAGACGCCATGATCAGCGCCCAGGTCAGTTCCGGGGCCGCGTGCTTGTAACTGTCAGTGCCGCCTACCTGGATACCCAGGGCCTTGGCCGCAGGAATGTCGATGGCGGCGTTGCGCATGCCGCCGGTCACCAGCAACTTGAGCCTGGGCAAGCCTTGCAACAGAACCCGGTCGAAGGTGGTGCGTTCGCGCATCACGCAGATCACCTCGAACCCCTGCAAACGCTCTATCAACGTGGCGGTGTCCGCCGGGTAATCGTGGAGGAAGTGCACCTGGCCGACCGACGCCAGGACTGACCAGTCCACCACGCCACTGGCCACATTCTGCCAATCATCAATCACTGCGATCTGTACCGACATTCACGCATGCCTCGAAAAAGGTTGGATTAAAGGGCGTTCAGCCCTTGCAACAGTGCCTTGTGAAACTGTGCCGGCTCTTCCATTTGCGGTGCATGGCCCAGGCCCGGGAATTCCACCAGGGTGGCGTGGGGAATCAGCTTGGTCACTTGCTTGCCCAGCACCGCGTAGTTGCCGAGCTTCGCCTTGACCGCCGGTGGCGCCAGGTCCTTGCCAATGGCGGTGTTGTCGGAGGTGCCGATCAGCAGCAGGGTGGGCATCTGCAGGTCCTTGAACTCGTAGTACACCGGCTGGGTGAAGATCATGTCGTAAATCAGCGCCGAGTTCCACGCCACCTGGGTGTGGCCGGGGCCTTTGTTCATGCCGGCGAGCATATCGACCCAGCGGTCGTATTCAGGCTTCCAGCGGCCGACGTAGTAGGTGTCGAGCTCGTATTTGCGGATGCCTTCGGCGGTCAGTTTCAACTCGCGCTCGTACCATTGGTCAACGCTGCGGTAGGGCACGCCGATGGCCTTCCAGTCTTCCAGGCCAATAGGGTTTACCAGTGCAAGTTGTTCGGTTTGCTGCGGATAGAGCAGGGCGTAGCGTGTGGCAAGCATGCCGCCGGTGGAATGGCCGAGCAGGGTAGCCTTCTGAATACCAAGTTTTTCCAGGAGTTGATGGGTGTTGATCGCCAGTTGCTGGAAGCTGTACTGGTAATTGTCCGGCTTGCTGGAGGTGCAGAAACCGATCTGGTCGGGAGCGATCACCCGGTAGCCGGCGTCGCTCAGGGCCTTGATCGATTCATCCCAGGTGGCGCCGCAGAAGTTCTTGCCGTGCATCAGCACGATGCTGCGCCCGTTGGCCTTGCCCTTGGCCGGCACGTCCATGTAGCCCATCTGCAGGGATTTGCCCTGGGACTGGAAGGTGAAGTGCTCTACCGGGTACGGGTATTGGAAGCCTTGCAGCTCGGGGCCGTAGGTCGGACCTTCTTCGGCGGCGAAGGCGGGCAGGGCGCTGCCGAGCAACAGGCTGGCGACGCACAGAGAGCGGATCTTGGACATGGTTAGAGCTCCGGGAACAGTGCCCGGATGCTGTGGCGAGGGGATTAACGGGAGATTAAATCCAGTGCAGGGTGAGCATGGCCAGTACCCCGTAGCGCGCCCCTTTGGCCAGGGTCACCAGCACCAGGAACCGCCAGAACGGTTCGCGCATGACCCCGGCCACCAGGGTCAGCGGGTCACCAATGATCGGCACCCAACTGAGCAGCAACGACCAATGGCCCCAGCGCTGGTAGTGGGTACGGGTCTTTTCCAGGTGCCTGGGGCTGACCGGAAACCAGCGTCGATCCTTGAAGCGCTCGACCGAGCGGCCCAGCAGCCAGTTCACCACCGAGCCCAATACGTTGCCGGCCGTTGCAACCCCGAGCAGCAGCCACACGCTGTAATGCCCGCTGATCAACAGTCCCACCAGCACCGCCTCCGATTGCATCGGCAACAGCGTGGCGGCGCCGAAGGCGGCGAAAAACAGTCCCAGGTAACCGGCAAGCATCAATCAGCGTGCCGGATAGTCAGCCACTACCACGTCTTTGCCATCGCGAGTCAGGCCGATGACCTGATAGGCATCGCTGCTGCCGTCCATCTCCATGCCTGGCGAGCCCATGGGCATGCCCGGTGCTGCAATGCCCAGCAAGTCGTCGCGCTTGCGCAGGGCCAAGACCTGGTCGGCTGGCACATGGCCTTCGACGAACTTGCCGTCGATCACGCCGGTATGGCAAGACGCCAGGCGTGGCGCCACGCCCAGGCGCTGCTTGACCTCGCTCATGTTGCTTTCCACATGGTCGTTGACCTTGAACCCGTTGCTTTCCAGGTGGGCAATCCACTTTTTGCAGCAACCGCAGTTGGCATCACGGTGCACGTCAATCGGGATCAGCTCGGCAGCCTGGGCCAGGGTGCTCATGAGCAGGGCCGACAGTGCGGCCAGTCGCAGGGTGGTTTTCATCGTCATCTCGTCGGATAAAGGGCAACAGCGGGGCATTCTCCCTGCTTTTTGGAAAAGGGTTTCCCGGGAGTGTTACGAGGTTTTACGAAAAACCGACAGCACCAGAATAACCGCCTGGTGCTGTCGGAAAACTGAGAGGGATATGACGGTTTTGTCAGGCTGGCGGGGATTCCAGGCGCTGCTTGAGCTGATCAAGGGCCTGGTTGGACAGTGCGATCATGCGCTCATGCAGGGTGGTCAGTTGCAGTTCGGTTTCATAGGTCAGGATGCGCTTGAACAGCGTGCCGTTGCCCTGTACTTGCAGCAGATAATGAATACAGCCATCGACCGCCAATGAGGTGAACGCGGTCTTGAACTCCCGCGGTCGCTGCGCAATCTGCACGCGATAGCTCATGGGAACCCGCACACCCAGCAGGTCGATGGTTTCAGTGAAACGATGACCGGCAGGCAATGAGCCGGCGATACCGGTGTCGGCGCCCAGGGATGTCGGATGCCATTCATGCCAGCGATCCGGTTGGGTAACGTAGTCGTAAACATCGTCGATAGAGGCTTGTATATAGCGTTCCTGACTGATCCGCTCCAGACGGATCGGGTGCTCAACTGCGTGCATGACACACCTCCTGTGTGGCGGAGCGAACTGTCAGAATAGTCCGGCTCCCGCGCATTGCACGGGAGCTTTCAGGCTATTTTTTCAACGCACCTTGAAGCGACCCATCAATGCAATAACCCGGCCATTGGCATCCAGCAGGCTCTGGGTGTTGTGCTCGGTGGCGTGGCCGCTTTGCACCAGCTCTTCGACCATGTGGCGGATGTGCACCATGCTGCGGTTGATTTCCTCGGTCACTGCGCTTTGCTGTTCGGCGGCGGTGGCGATCTGGGTGCTGAGGTTGTTGATATGGCTGACGGAGCCGGCCATCTCGTCCAATCCTGTGTTCACCCGGGCCGTGGCGTCAGCCGCAGACTGGCAGCTGGCCTGGGTGGCTTCCATGGCCGTCACCGAGGAACTCACGCCCGTGGTCAGGCGCGCCAGCATCTCATTGATCTGCGAGGTGCTGGCCTGGGTGCGGGCGGCGAGGGCGCGGACTTCGTCGGCCACCACCGCAAAACCCCGGCCTTGTTCGCCGGCCCGGGCGGCTTCGATGGCCGCGTTGAGTGCCAGCAGGTTGGTCTGGCCGGCGATGGCGCCGATCACGCCGAGGGTTTCGGTGATGCGGGCGGCATCCTGGCGCATGTTTTCCACGGTGTGGGTGGCGCTGGAGACCTCGCCGATCAACGCGCTGACGCTGCGGGAAGCTTCCCCGACCACCACCCGCGAACGGTCGGCGTGCTCATTGGCGCGCTGGGTGAACGCAGCCGTTTCGGCGGCGTTCTCGGCCACGGTGTCGGCGGTGGAACTCATCTCGGTGATGGCCGTGACGGTCTGGTCGGTTTCCGAGGCATGGCGCACCAGGATCTGGTTGGTCTGGGCCGACGTCTGCTGCAATTGCGCCAGGCTCGACGACATGGCGCCGGTGGCCAGGGTCACTTCTCCGATCATGTTTTGCAGGTAGACGATAAAGCGGTTCACCGAATGGCCAATCGCCCCCAGTTCATCCTCGGCGCGGATGGTGATGCGCCGGGTCAGGTCGGCATCGCCGTTGGACAGTGCGTCGATATTGGTCTTCAGCGCGGTCATCCGGTGCACCAGCTGGCGGATGGCGTACACCGCCAACAGCACCAACAGCAGGATCATCGGGATTTGCAGCATCGCCAACGTGCCCAGTACGTCATCACGTTGGGCGGTGATCAGCGAGGTCGGCAGCGCAGTGGCGAGGAACCACGGGGTGCCTTCGATCGGGCGCATGAAGAACGTGCTGGCCACGCCCTGGTTGTCGAACTCGCTGCGTTGCAGGGTTTGATCACGATGGGCCAGGCCGGCGCTGACCTGGGCGGCAAAGGCCGAGGTGCCGGCCAATTCGCTGATGTTCTTCAACACCACGGGGCCGCTGATGCGCGTGCTGTTGCTGATGATCTTGCCGTCGCCTTCGACGATCAGCATTTGCCCGCCGAGGTCTTTTTCCTTGCTGGCCACCAGGTCGTTAAAGAAGCCCAGGGTCACGTCGATGGTGGCGACGCCATAGGCTGCGCCGTCACGCTGGATCGCCATCGCGCAGTTGGTGCGTGGCTCCTGGCTGGCGTCATCCTTGTAGGCCGCCGCCCAGGCGCACTGGCCGCGGGGCGAAGCGAGGCCGCCCTTGTACCAGCTCTGGTCGTAGTAGTTGGGGGCCGCGTCGCTGTTCCAGAAGGTGTTCACCGCCAGCTTGCCCGAGGCATCGCGGTGCCAGAAGGTGCTGTGCTTGTTGCGCCCCGGCGTGCGCTGGTTGGGCAAGGGCCAGATGCCGCCGCCGAACACTTTCAATTCGCCGTACTGGTCCACCAGGCCTGGCAGCACCTTGTCGATGGCGTCGCTGTCCAGCAGCGGGATGGTTTGGGTGATGCTGCGTTGCTGGGCCTGAACCTTGTTCAGTTCGCCCTGGATCTGCTCGGCCACTTCGGCAATGCGATTGAGGGCCACCTGTTCTTCGGTGTGGCGCAGCTTGGGGGCCACCAACTGTCCGATGCCCACCACCGTCAAGACGAATAACAACAGGACGAACAGCACCAGGAACAGGGTGTAGCGGGCTTGGATAGAGCGCAATGAGGGCATGGGGTCGTCCTTACGAAGCGTTTATTGTGCGACGCGGCTTTGTTAGAGCTTCGAAGGGCTATCGGCTTGGGACGGGCGAGCTTGAGGCACTATCGTGCAAGAAAAACCAGGGCAGGGATTCAAGGAGCGGAGCTGGCGAGCCAGCCCCGATCCGGCGTGGCAGGATTATTTGTCCAGCATCTGCATGACCGCTTCCGGGTAGCGCAGCCCGGCTGTAGCGTTGGCCGGGAAGATGGCCTCCAGCGCCGCCAACTCGGTCGGGCTCAGCTTGACCTCCAGTGCCGCGACGTTCTCTTCCAGGTATTTGCGTTGCTTGGTCCCCGGGATCGGGATCAGGTAATCCCCTTGCGCCAGCACCCAGGCCAACGCCAGTTGCCCGGCGGTCACGCCCTTGTCGGCGGCCAGGGCTTGTACCTGTTTCACCAGCAGCAGGTTCTTCGCAAAGTTTTCACCCTGGAAACGCGGGCTGAACCGGCGATAGTCATCCGCCGCAAAGTCATCCGGGCTTTTCAGCGCGCCGGTCAGGAAGCCTCGGCCCAGTGGGCTGTAGGGCACAAACGCGATTCCCAGGCGTTGGCAGGCCGCGAGGCAACCGTTGTCTTCCTGATCGCGGCTCCATAACGAATATTCGCTTTGCAGGGCGCTGATGGGATGCACCTTGTGGGCGCGCTCCAGGGTAGCCGCCGACGCTTCACTCAAGCCCAGGTAACGCACCTTGCCTTGCTTGACCAGTTCGGCCATGGCGCCAACGGTTTCTTCAATCGCCACTTCGGGGTCGATGCGGTGCTGGTAATACAGGTCCAGGGTTTCCACGCCCAGGCGCTTCAAGGTGCCGTCGATGGCCTCGCGAATGTATTCCGGGCGGCCGTTGACGCCACGCAGTGCCGGGTTCGCCGGGTCGCGCACGATGCCGAACTTGCTGGCGAGGAACACCTGGTCGCGCTTGCCGGCGATGGCCTTGCCGATCAGCGCTTCGTTGGTGTGGGGGCCATACATGTCGGCGGTGTCGAGCAGGTTGATCCCCAGTTCCAGGGCGCGGTGCAGGGTGTATATGGCTTCAGTGGTGTCGGTGCCGGTGGTGTAGAAATCGGTCATGCCCATGCAGCCGAGGCCGATGGCGGAAACCTGAGGGCCGTTCTTGCCGAGTTGACGTGTGTGCATGGGTCCAGCTCCTGTGTGGGAAGGGCTCCATTGTTGCCCTCGACAAAAGCGGGATAAACCGGCTAAAACCACTATCACTATTATGAAATTCTAAATAATCCCTGAAGGAAACCAGCCAGTGGACCGTTTCAACGCCATGCGCGTGTTTGTGCGGATTGTCGAGTTGGGCGGCTTTGCCAGGGCGGCCGACAGCCTGCAACTGCCGCGTGCCTCGGTGACCATCCTGATCAAGCAACTGGAGGCGCACCTTGGGGTGCAACTGTTGCAGCGCACCACGCGCCAGGTCAGCCCGACCCTGGACGGCGCCGCTTACTACCAGCGTTGCGTGAGCCTGTTGGCGGACCTTGAGGAAACCGAGGCGGTGTTCTCCACCAGCCGGCGCAACCCGCGCGGCACGTTGCGCATTGATATGCCGTCGGGGATCGGGCGCTTCCTGGTAATTCCGGCAATGCCCGAGTTCACCACGCGTTACCCGCAGATCGATCTGGAAATCGGCCTCAATGACCGCCCGGTGGACCTGATCCGCGAAGGCGTGGATTGCGTGTTGCGCGGCGGCCTGGCGCTGGACGAGTCGCTGGTGGCCCGGCCGCTGGCGATGATGGATCAGGTGACCTGCGCCAGCCCCGGCTACTTGCAGCAGTTCGGCGTGCCATCGACGCTGGATGAGTTGGCCGGCCATCAAGTGGTGGAGTATTTCTCCAGCACCAGCGGCAAACGCTATGGCCTGGAGTTTCAGATCGGCAGCGACATCCGCTTGGTCGACCTGCCCAAGCAAGTGGCGGTCAACAGTGCCGATGGTTACCTGGCGGCCTGTGAGGCGGGTTACGGCCTGGTACAGACGCCGTACTACCACGCCGTTCGCCAGTTGGAAGCGGGCACGCTGGTGGAGGTGCTGGCGCATCAGCCGCCGCCCAGGTTACCGCTGACGGCGCTGTACCCGCCGCATCGCCAGCTGTCGCAACGGGTGCGGGTGTTTGTCGATTGGCTGGTGGAGTTGTGTGCCCGGCCGGGCAATGGGTTGCAGCGTCAACCTTGAGCCTTTCGGTAGGCGCCGGGCTGGAAGCCGGTGACCTTATGGAAGGCCCGGGTAAACGCCGCCACCGATTGATAACCCACGGCGAGGGACACGTCCGCTACGGTCTGGTCCTGCTTGAACAGTTGGCAGGCGTGGCGCACACGCATCATCAGCAGCACTTGCCCCGGCGACTGCCCGCACAGTTCATTGAAGCGCTTGAAGAACGCCGAGCGCGACAGGCCGGTGCAGGCGGCCATGCTTTCCAGGGTCCAGGGCTCGGCCGGGCGTGCGATCAACTGCTCCAGCAGGTTGGCAAATGCCGGTTGTCGAGCCAACGCCGCGAGGCCGCCGAGGTCGGTGTTGTCCAGCACCTGTTGGCGCAGCACATACAGGAACAGCAGGTGGCACAGGCGCTCCAGCAGGGCGGGCGAGGGCGCCGGCGTGCGCTCGCATTCCTGCAGGATCAATTCGAACAGGTTGCGCGCGGCGGTCAGCGATGGATCACCGGCCCGCAGGATGATCCAGGCGGGCAGGGTGTCGACAATCATCGCCGACAGCCCGGACTGGAAGTGAAAGAACCCGCACACCAGGCCCACGCCGTCACTGGCCTGGCTGTCCAGTGGCAGCATCGGTTTGCGCGGGCATTCCTGGGCGCCGGTGGCGGTGCCATCGCTGGACAAGCGGTACGCCAGGTCTCGCAGCAGGAAGACTGCATCGCCGTTGTTCAATGGGTAAGGGGTCGAGTCGCCGTCGATGTGCATCCAGCACTGCCCTTGCACCACCAGATGAAAACTCGCGCTTGCCAGGCCATGGGTGCTGGCGTGCCAGTCGCCGCAGTAACGCCCGACGTGAAACAGGCTGGTGTTGAGTTCAAGGCTATCTAATAACCAATCGACGAGTGAACTGGACGAATTCATCTAACGGAAAGACTCTAGAGCAAGTAATCGCTACTTTAGACTATTGAGCGGATTTTTTATAACCAACAGACTTGGTACACGAATCCATGAGGAGACCACTCCATGTCCCGCGTACCGATGCTAACCCTGGAAACCGCTCCTGAGGCGGCCAAGCCCTTTCTGGAAAATGCCCTGAAGGGTTCCGGGTTCATCCCCAATCTGTTGGCGGTGCTGGCCAACGCCCCGGCAGCCCTGGAAACCTACATCACCGTGTCGGGCCTGAACGCCAAGTCTGACCTGAGCCTGGCCGACCGCGAAGTGGTGCAACTGATTGCCGCCACCAACCACGGTTGCGATTTCTGCGTCGCCGGGCACACTGCCGTAGCGCGCAACAAGACCAAGCTGCCGGAAGACGTGATCGACGCCCTGCGCCAGCGCGGCGAACTGCCCAACGAGCGTTATGAGACACTGGCCGCGTTCACCCGTGAAGTGATTGCCACCCGCGGTGATGTCAGCGACGCCGGCTACACCGCGTTCCGTGAGGCAGGCTACACCGACGGTCATGCCCTTGAGGTTATTCTGGGTGTGAGCCTGGCCACCCTGTGCAACTTCGCCAACGTGTTTGCCCGTACCCCGTTGAATCCGGAACTGGCGCAATACCGTTGGGAAAAACCGGCTAGCTGAAGGCGCGCAAGCGTTCGCGATGGTAAACATGCTGCAACAAGGAGAAACATGAATGCTTGACCCAATCTTGAGCCGTTGGCTCGATGTTCAAGCGCAGGCCCTGGATGTGGGCAGTTGCGATCCGCAGGAAGTGCTGCCACGGCTGGCAGAGGCCAATGTATTACGTATCGGTGTGCCCAAGGACCTCGGTGGCCTGGGCGGCGATGTCACCGGCGCGGTGGAAGCTATCGCCGACGTAGCTAGCCATTCCCTGGCGTCGGCGTTTGTGTGCTGGGGCCAACGCTCGTTTATCGAATACCTGCTGCAAAGCCCGAACCAGCGCCTGCGCGAGCAACTGCTGCCGGACCTGCTGAGCGGCAAGCTGGCCGGGGCGACCGGGCTGTCCAACGCGATGAAGTTTTTGTCTGGCATCGAGTCGCTGCAAATCAGCGCCGAGCCGACCGACGACGGCTGGAATCTCAATGGCCGCCTGCACTGGGTGACCAACCTGCGCAAGAACGGGTTTGTGGTGGCTGCCGCCATCGAGCATGCCCAGGGCGGCGCGCCGTTTATCCTGGCGATCCCGGACTCGGTGTCCGGCCTGCAACGTTCCCGCGACCTGGAACTGCTGGGCCTGCAATCGAGCAATACCGCGGCCCTCGGCTTTGAAGCCGTGGAGCTGAGCCGCGACTGGTTGTTGCATGAGGATGCACGCAAGTTCCTGCCGGCCGTGCGCCCGGCGTTTCTGGGCTTGCAATGCGGCATGTCCATCGGCCTGGCGCGGCGCTCGCTGGCGGAGGTGGCCAATCACCTGGGCTCCAGCCGCACCGTATTGCGTGAAGAGCTGGAAGTGTTGCGTACCTCCTTGGAACAGGCGGTCAACGACCTGAAGAAAGGCCTGCTGGCCGGCCGCTTCGGCACTGAGCCGGTACCGTTGTTCCGCCTGCGCATCGCCCTCGCGGAAATCGCTGCCAGCGCTGTGCAACTGGAGCTGCAAGCCAGCGGCGGCAAGGCCTACCTGACGGCCCACGGCAGCGGTTTTGCCCGGCGCTGGCGCGAGTCGGCATTTGTGCCGATCGTGACCCCGAGCCTGGTGCAGTTGCGCACCGAGTTGAACCGTCAGGCCAATCTATGAGCCAGGCGGTATTGCACGCCCAGGGAATTTGCCTGGGCTATGCGGGCAATTCGGTGCTGGAAGGTTTCGACCTGCAATTGCAGCCCGGCGAAGTGGTGTCGATCCTCGGCCCCAGCGGCGTTGGCAAGTCCAGCCTGCTGCGGGTGCTCGCCGGTTTGCAAGCGCCCCAGGGCGGCAGCATCCGCCTGTTGGGCGAGCCGTTGAATGGCCCGCACCCGCGCGTGGCGGTGGCGTTCCAGGACCCCAGCCTGCTGCCGTGGCTGAGCCTGGAAAAGAACGTCGCCTTCGGCCTGGACTTTGCCCGCCAGCCGCACCTCAGCCCTGAAGAACGTCGCAGCCGGGTCGACCATGCGATCCACGCCGTAGGCCTGGAACATGCCCGCCAGCAATTCCCGGCGGCGCTGTCCGGCGGCATGGCCCAGCGCACGGCGCTGGCGCGTTGCCTGGCACGCCAGCCGCAGGTATTGCTGCTGGACGAGCCCTTCGGTGCCCTGGATGAAGTGACCCGTGCCGACATGCAGCACCTGCTGCTCAAGGTCAATCGCGAGCAAGGTTCGGCGGCGGTGCTGATCACCCACGATATCGACGAAGCGCTGCTGTTGTCCGACCGGATTCTGCTACTGGGTAACCGCCCGGCGCGGACCCTCGGCGAATGGCGCATCGACTTGCCGCAACCGCGGGAAGAACAGGTGGAAGCCATCGGCACCCTGCGCATCGAGATTCTCAAAACCCTACGGCGGGCGAGCCGCACTGACCCCCAACCCCCTGAACTGCTGGAGCCTTGCCATGTGTCTGGATGACCTCACTCACTCGCGCCGTGACTTTCTCAAACTCTCGGCCGTGCTCAGTGCCGCCGGAGCCTTGCCACTGCTGAGCAGCTTGCAGGCCCGGGCGGCCAGTGAGCCGGACGCACCGGTACGCATCGGCTATTTGCCGATCACCGACGCCACGCCGTTGCTGGTGGCCCACAACAATGGCCTGTTCGAGGCCGAAGGCATCAAGGCCGAGCGCCCGGTGCTGCTGCGCAGTTGGGCCCAGGTGATCGAGGCGTTCATTTCCGGGCAGGTCAACGTGATTCACCTGCTGTCGCCGATGACCGTATGGGCGCGGTATGGCAGCAAGGTCCCGGCCAAGGTCGTGGCCTGGAACCATGTGGGTGGCTCGGGTTTGACCGTATCCCCAGGCATTACCGATGTGAAGCAACTGGGCGGCAAGTCGGTGGCGATTCCGTTCTGGTACTCGATCCACAACGTGGTGGTGCAGCAGCTGTTCCGCGACAACGGCCTGACCCCGGTGGCCCGCGCCGCCGGGAGTGCGATTGCCGCCAACGAGGTCAACCTGATCGTGTTGCCGCCTTCGGACATGCCGCCGGCCCTGGCCAGCAAGCGCATCGACGGCTACATCGTCGCCGAGCCGTTCAACGCCCTGGCGGAAAACCTCAACGTGGGCCGCGTACAGCGCTTTACCGGCGATGTGTGGCGCAACCATGCGTGCTGCGTGGTGTTCATGCACGAGCATGACCTGACCAACCGCCCGGAATGGTCGCAGAAGGTGGTGAATGCAATCGTCAAGGCCCAGGTCTGGACCCGCGACAACCGTGAAGAGGCGGTGAAGCTGCTGTCCAAGGACGGCGAGAACCGCTACACCCCGCATGCCGAACCAGTGCTGCGCAAAGTCCTGGCGCCGGCTGCCAGCGACCGTGCGGCTTACCTGGCTGACGGCGCGATCCAGCACGCCAACTGGGACGAGCACCGCATCGACTTCCAGCCGTATCCATTCCCCAGCTACACCGAGGAACTGGTACGCCGCCTGAAAGACACGCTGATCGAGGGCGACAAGAAATTCCTCGCCGACCTGGACCCGGCGTTTGTCGCCAAGGACCTGGTGGACGACCGCTTCGTGCGTAATGCGATCGCGGCGGTGGGCGGCATGAAGACCTTCGGCTTGCCTGAGGGCTTTGAGCGAAACGAGGAGATTGGCGTTTGAACAACGGCAAAACCTTGGGGTTGCCGGGCTGGTTGCTTGGCTTGAGCGGGTTGGCGGGGTTGTTGTTGCTCTGGTGGCTGGGGGTGAAGGTCTTTGGCAGCGCGGACGGTTTGTCTGCGCGGTTTTCGCTGTCGGCGACCCTCGCCAGCCTGTGGGAGTTGCTGGGCCGCAGCGAGCTGTACCTGAACATAGCCGTGAGCCTCAAGCGGATCTTCGTCGGGCTGTTCCTGGCATTGCTGATTGGTGTACCGCTGGGCTTGCTGGTGGGTAGTTCGCGCAAGCTGGAGGCGGCAACCACGCCGGCGTTCCAGTTTCTGCGGATGATCTCGCCGCTGTCGTGGATGCCCATCGTGGTGATGTTGATGGGCGTGGGCGACCAGCCGATCTACTTCCTGCTTGCGTTCGCTGCAGTGTGGCCGATTCTGCTGAATACGGCGGCGGGTGTGCGTCAGCTCGATCCGCGCTGGTTGCAACTGAGCAAGAGCCTGAGCGCCACGCGCTGGGAAACCTTGCGCCGGGTGATTATTCCCGGGGTGATGGGGCACGTACTGACCGGCGTGCGCCTGGCCATCGGGATCCTGTGGATCGTGCTGGTGCCGTGCGAGATGCTCGGGGTCAGTGCCGGGCTGGGTTATTACATCCTCGACACTCGCGACCGGCTGGCCTACTCGGAGCTGATGGCGATGGTGCTGCTGATCGGCTTGTTGGGCTTTGCCCTGGATGCGTTTGCGCGCTGGTTGCATCAGCGCTGGGTGCATGGAGGGTGAACACCTCATGCAAAGGCTCGGAGGCTTTCCGGGCCTTTGCGATGTGCTCAGGGTTTCACGTAGATGCGCAGGTCGCCTGGAATATCGTTGGGCTGTAATGGCCGGTTCGGGTCTGGCGCAGGGTTTTTTGCTTTAAGCCCGATGCTGCTGTGGGTCATGTTCCTGTTGTCAAAAACCCCGATGCCGATGCTTTCCGTCAGTTCCGCCAAGCCCGGAACACCTTCGGAGGTGTTCATGTGTGCGCTTCCCACTAACGCGACCCACTTTTCGGTGCCGGAGTTTGCCTGGATGGTTTCCGCAGCGTAGTAGTTGAACTCCTTGAGCCGCTTTTCAGAGTTGACGCCAGTGCGGGTGCGATCACGGGATTTGTCGTGTCTATGTCGCGTCAGGTAATAGTGATCGAGGGGTAAAAGCTCTATTCCATTGTCTTCAAATTTTTTCTTGAGTTGCTCCAGTGTTGGATTCGTGCGGCGAGTGTTGCTGTTTCCGAGCATTCCGATTCCATCATCAACGGGGCCACCGATGTAGTCGATATACCCTTCGAAATAGACTTTTTTGACACCCTGGCTTTTTAGCGTATCGACGTTGTCGAACAGCATTTTAAAGCTGGCCATCTGCGAGTGAGACTCTCCAAACACCACGCCGTTTGATGCTTTCAATGCCTCTGTGATCAGATCGGCTGCGGGGATCGGTACGGGGATATCGGGGATTGTAGGGCGCGGCGGAAGGCCTCCATCCTTGATCGCCTCATAATAGTCCTCCATTTCCACCCGAAACTTATCCAGCGTTGCCTCGCGGGTGTCGAGCTTGAAATGGTCGACTTCGAGCCGTCCTTTCAAACTTTCCACGTATTGGCCCTCGGGTAACGGCTTCCTGATTCGAGGTGGGCGGTTGACAGTGTTTATCGGGTTAAACCGGTGAGTGCTCTTGCTCGAAGAGGCATAGGCGTTGGGGGAGGGCTCCAGCGTATCAGCGCTACTGAACGCTTGCAGGGGGCTGCCGTACGACTGGTGCTTTTGTGCGTCGAAAGCGTACCACTTGCCCTTGATCTGCACCGCGCTGCCCTCGACCGTCTGCTCGCCCATCTGGAATGAGCCGGTAGCGGCTGCGTCATATCGAGTGCCGGCGGCGGCAAGCTCGCTGTTGCTCGCTGTACCCTTGAGCGTTTTCAAGCCCTGGGTGGCTGCGTTTGCGCCGTCGATGGCGAGTTTTCCCGCGCCGACTACCAGGTCGCCAAGTCCGCTCAGCGGATTGAGTTCCGAGAGTGCGGTAACCCCGAAAATCTTGCTCAGCTTGAGGGCTTTGCTGGCCGCGCTGCTGGCAGTGCTCAGGGTTTTTCCGACCTTCGCGGCGACGCCTGCACCTGCCGTGAGAAAGCCGAACGCATCAAATGCCAGGTCGGAGAACCCATCTTTATAGTTGCCATTACTGAAGTTGACGATGGCCGACCTGAGCGGAACAAGGTCGAGAAAAAAGTTGCCGATGGTGCTGGCGACCGTCCTTCTATGCTCATCCGGCGTACTTCCGGCCGCTTGTTGCCTGACGGTTTCCAGATCGAGCCCCTCGACAATTGAATCCGCAAGGTACTCCGCCCGGAAATTCCTGAACAGGTTGGGATTGGATCCCTCGAGCGGGTTCTCTTGCTTTATATAGTCGCGCTTGGCATCGAAGGTGGAGAACTCTTCTATTCGGGTTACTTCGTTGGCGATCTTCTGGTCCTGGCGCGTGATAACTGCGTTGCTGACTTTCCTGATGCTGCCTTTTTCGGTATCGAACTCATAGGTGGACGGCTTGTTCTGGTGTTTTGTGGTGACCAGTATTTTTTTGCTTGTATGGAAGAGGGTTTCTCCCGCGAATGGTGTCCAGCTGACTCTGTAGGATTTTTCTTTGTAGAAGTTCAGCTTTCCTAACCGCCAGTTTTCTTTGTCCTCCGGTGGAAGGTTGGCGAGGGCGTTCAAGATGGAATATTTCTTGACGGTTTTATAGTCGCTTATGGTCTGGCTGATGGCTTTGTCAAAGGTGTCGGGGACTTTAAAGCCGGGGCCATGGGTAAAGGTGGCGAAGGCATCAAGGTCGACGCCATGCGTTCCAGGTTTGAGCTCCCAGTCTGATGCCGTTATTTTCTCGCCTTGCATGGTCAGGTCCAGCATGGAATAAGGGCCGCGAGTGGGGATCGTCTTGTTGGCGGTTTTGTTGGGCTTGAGCAACACCTTCTCTTCAAAGGGGACGCCTTCGCCAAATTTTTCCTTGAGCAGGTCCAGCGCCATCTGCTTGCGGCTGGGCATCGGGGTGTCAAGCAAGCCGGAGGCGTGTTTCAGCTTGCCCAATTGATAGTTGAACGCGTCCATGGCGGTATCAATGTCTGGTTTTTCGTAAAGCGTGTCGTCTTTCGCCTCAAGCACCCCATTGACCACGGCCCAGTCCAACAATGCCGCAGTTTGGGCAGCTTCGGGCGCGGGCCCACTTGAGTCGGCGGCGATCATCACTTCGGCAAAACTCATGTTCGCTACGCTGCCAGGGGACCTGGCTTCGATGGCGGCCGCCGCGATGCACAGGTTGGCCCAGGCCAGGCTGCCGTAGACCACGCTGTCGGGAATATCCTTGATCAGCAACTGCGGTGCCGCCCGCATCAACAGCAGATGCGTACCCAGCGAGGCGTTGGCAGGTGAGGTTTTGCCGGTATCACTCAAGTGCTCGCGCAGGCCGGCGACGATCGCCGAGGTGGGTTTGCCCCAATATTGTTTATGTGACAGGTCGAATCCGGCCACTTTGTTGCGATGCGGTTGGGTGATGGATTCCTGATCCAGATCGAGGTTGATGGCCGCCAGTACGTGATCATTCACACTGCTATCAGTCGGAATGCTCTCCAGTTTGGTCTGCAAGGCCTCTCCCAGCGCCTGGCCTCGGGGGGAACGGATGAGGGCTTCCAGCGTTTTGGCCGGATCGCTCGAGGCGTCGCTGGAGAGCGGCAGGTTACCGTTCAGAAACTCCAGGAGCCCCCGCTGCTGGCTTGCTTGCTGAACATCCGGAGCGCCAGCGGCATGTTCTCTGGCGGCGGTGAGCAGTTCGTTCTGCTGAGGTGTGCTCAAGGGCAGGGGCCAGGACAAGGCGCCGCCCAGATTTCCCCATGGATGGGGGTGGGAACGTGTCAGCGATGTGCGCGCCAGGGTCAGCAGCTCATCATGGGTGGTTGGCTCGGGCAGGCCCATAGCCTTGAGAAAGTTTGCAAGACTCACGGCGTTAGCACTATTTGGGGTGTAAGAAGAGTTGGGCGCGAGGTCCATCAGCGTGCTTCCCAGCGCAGATTGCACCACCAGAAACGGCGCGTTCGGTCCTGCCAACGTGGCGACATGAGTGAGCTGCTGCGCCAGTGCCTGCCAGTTTTTTCGGTCAGCCAGCGCGGTCTCCAAGGCTTTCGGGCCATTGGGGGGCGGTGTGTCAGCCGCGGGGTCCGGAATGTCCGTTGCGCTTTGCAATATTTCATCGGGGAATGACGGTATATCGGGGAGTGGTATCGGAGGAGGGGGCGGTGGTGGGTATGCAGTGGAGGAAGGAACCGAGTTGCTGACTATCATCGTGAACACCTTTAGGCACGCTCATTCAGGAATGCGCCTTTCAGGAAAACCTCCCTGCTTCCTGGACGCTCTTGCTGAGTGTCGGAAGCAGGGGGAATGGCTCCGCCTGTAAAGTGTTCAAGATGTCAGAAAATGTACGGATGACCGATCAGCGATGGTAATACCCCGGTCCGCCTTCGCTGTAGCGATGGTCATGCCAACCGCCGCCGCCGTGGGGGAAAATAATGCAGCCGCTCATGCTCAACATGATCAGCAAGGGAATCAGCAGTGTGATTCGACGAAGCATTTCAAAATCCTCTAGGGTGCTCTCAGGTTCAATCAGGCGTTGGGCAAGCCAAAGTTTTTCATCGCCTGTAACATGAGACCCCGCCGACCCCAATCCATCCCCGCTAACAGGTATGTGCTTGGTGTGGTAGTCGATACAAAGTGGACACAATTTTTTAGCTTCAGGAACCCGTCATGACCCAAAAGCAACGTTTGAAATACTCGATTCTGATCTCCCTGCTGGTGCTGGGGACGATGTTTGGCCTGTCCTACTTGCAGAACAACGGGGTCATCAGCGAAAAGACGTTCCAGTACATCGCGATTGCGGTAGCGGTAACCGTGGTGGTGATCAACGGTGTGATGCGTCGCAAGGTCAAGCCTAACCTTTGAGTCAGGCCCGGCCTTCCAGGACTTTGGCAGCCTGCTCGTGCAGGCTGTAGCTCTTGTCGGCGTTCAGGGTGATCACGCCTTCGGTGCACAGGCGCTTGAGCACCTCGCGCACGCTGAGAAACGACAACGGGATGCCCAGCTCCAGCAAATGGCTGTGCACGCCGCGCACGCCGAGGGTGCGCTGGTTGTCGGCGGCGGTCAGCAGGGCGTCGATGACCTTCAGCCGGATCAGGCTGGTGCGCAGGCCAAAGCATTTGAGCAAATGACGAATGCGCTGGTTGCCATGTTCCGGCGCCTTGCCGAACGCCTGGTTGCCGGTGGCAAAACCTCCGTCATGCATGGGTGAGTGTCCTTCCGTGGGCAGTTGCGAGTTGTACATGCAGAAACTCCTTATCAGAGCCTGATCAGGAAAATGATGGCGCTCTTAGTTAATAAGACGTACGAGCTGCACAAATCATGAAGCGGGGGATGTAGAAATTTTGTCGGTAACATCCTGGAGACATACCGACCTGTCCGAATAAACGCCTGCGGCTGCTAAAATTATTCCCGGTATTTACGTCTTAACTGAGGTGTTGGCGAAGCTGTCCCTCGTCGCGGTGTTTAATTTGGCTGTGGAGTCTGCGTGATTATTTCCAACGGGTTGTTCAGGGTGTGTGTGGCAGGGGCGTTGCTGGGGCTGAGTCTTTCGGCCGCGGCGCGGGTGCAGGAGCAACAGGCCACCGCCGAGATCCGTCGCACCAGCTTTGGTGTACCGCATATCCGGGCCAACGATGAGCGTGGGCTGGGGTTCGGCATCGGTTATGCCTATGCCCAGGACAACCTGTGCCTGCTGGCCAATGAGGTGGTAACGGTCAATGGCGAGCGTGCCAGGTACTTTGGTCCCGAGCAGGCGACCCTGGAAGGGCGTAACAACCTTGCCAACGACGTGTTCTTCACCTGGCTGAACACCCCCCAGGCCGTTGCGGCATTCTGGAAGGCCCAGCCCCCGGCGATGCAGCAGCGCATTGAAGGGTATGTTGCCGGTTACAACCACTACCTCAAGGAGCGCACTGCCCAGGGTTTGCCGGCGCAGTGCCAGGCGGCCTGGGTACGGCCGATCACGGCCGAAGACCTGGTCAAGCTGACCCGCCGGCTGCTGGTGGAAGGTGGCGTCGGGCAATTTGCCGAGGCCCTGGTGGGGGCCACGCCGCCCAACACCGTCGCCCAGGTGGACAGCAAGGCGTTTGAGGTCGCGGCGGCCAACCAGCAACGTTTCGCCCTGGACCGTGGCAGCAACGCGGTGGCGGTGGGGCGTGACCGTTCGTTCAACGGCCGCGGCATGCTGCTGGCCAACCCGCATTTTCCGTGGGTGGGCGGCATGCGTTTCTACGAGATGCACCTGACCATCCCCGGCCAGCTGGATGTGATGGGCGCTGCGTTGCCGGGCCTGCCGGTGATCAATATCGGCTTCAACCAGCACGTTGCGTGGACGCACACCGTTGATACGTCCAAGCACTTCACCCTGTATCGCCTGACTCTGGACCCCAAGGACCCGACTCGCTATTTGCTGGACGGCAAGTCCGTGCCCATGGATAAAACCACGATCAAGGTAGCGGTAAAAACTGCCGACGGCGGTACCCGGGAACAGTCCCGCACGGTCTACAGCTCGCAGTTCGGCCCCATCGTGCAATGGCCGGGCAAACTCGACTGGGACGCCAAATATGCCTTCAGCCTGCGGGATGCCAACCTGGGCAACGACCGTGTGCTGCAACAGTGGTACGCGATGAACCGCGCGGCGAACCTCAAGGAACTGCAAACCTCGGTACACACCCTGCAAGGTATCCCGTGGGTCAACACGGTGGCAGCGGATGACCAGGGTCAAAGCCTGTACATGAACCTGTCGGTGGTGCCGAACGTCAGCGCGAAAAAGCTCGCACAGTGCAGTGACCCACGGGTCGGGCTGCAATTCATCATGCTCGACGGCTCTCGCAGCGCCTGCGCCTGGGACGTGGACCCGCGTGCCGCCCAGGCCGGGATCTTCCCCGCCGAGCAACTGCCGCAACTGGAGCGCACCGACTACGTGCAGCACTCCAATGACTCGGCCTGGCTGGTCAACCCCAAGGCACCCTTGACCGGGTTCTCGCCCGTTATCAGCCAGGACAAGATCGGCTTGGGCCCGCGTGCGCGCTTTGCCTTGCAACGCTTGCAGGAGCTCGACAAGCAACCGATCAAGGTCGCCGACCTGCAGAATATGGTCATGGACAACCAGGTGTATCTTGCCAGCCAGGTGATGCCGGACTTGCTGAAGTTCTGCGCGGGTGCCGATGCCAGCGTGAAATCGGTGTGCGACAGCCTGAAAAACTGGGACCAGCGCGCCAACCTCGACAGCGGCCTGGGCCTGGTGCACTTCATCAACCTGGCGGAGCAACTGGCGCAAGCGCCGGACGCGTGGAAGGTGGGTTTCGATCCGGCACAACCCCTGACCACACCACGTGGGCTGGCGGTCGATCGGGCAAACGTGGCCAAGGCACTGCATGAAGCGATGCTCGCGTCAGCCGCCGACGTGGCCAAGCGCGGGCTGACGGCGGACAGCCGCTGGGGTGATATTCAGGTCTCGGGTCAGACACCGATCCACGGCGGCCCGCAAGAGCTGGGCGTTTATAACGCCATGCAAAGCGTGCCTCGGGCCGATGGCAAGCGCGAGGTAGTCAGCGGCAGCAGTTACCTGCAGATCGTGACGTTCGACGAGAAGGGGCCCAATGCCGAAGGTGTGCTGGCATTCTCCTTGTCCAGCGACCCCGCGTCGAAATACTTCAAGGACCAGACCCAGGCGTTTTCCGAGAAAAAACTCAGCCCGCTGCCGTTTACCGAACAGCAGATCAAGGCGGACCCGCAGTATCAATTGCAGGTTATCCGTGACAAGGAAGAAGCCGGGCGGTAGGGTAGCCCACCAGGAATGCCTGCCCCTTGAGAGAATATTTTTTGAAATCAAGGGGTTGCAAGCCCTGGCAAATGAGTACATAATTGCGCCCATCGAACGCACTGAAGCATTAAAAACTTCAATGTTTTCAATGAGATAGAGTAGAGGCAAGCTTCACATAGCCCACTCAAGTTTGTATGCGGTGAATGTCGGTTGTAAGGCATTGATCGTTTGAGGCCGAGTAGCAAAATGGTTATGCAGCGGATTGCAAATCCGCCTACGCCGGTTCGATTCCGACCTCGGCCTCCACTCTTAAAAACCCCGTAGATCAATGATCTACGGGGTTTTTTATTGAGCTCGAAAAAAGAGCCGCCCCCCGGATCTTTTCCATTTTGTCGTTTAGCGATAGCTCCAACGCAGGCATCAATCTTCTTTGCGGTCTTCGGCCGGAGTTCATGAATTGACCCCGGCGATTCCTTCCACGACTACGGTACTAGCGCCCTGGCTCCCCAGCCAATCTCAGTCAGACGCTGTTCCTGAACCTTCTTTCTGAGGCATGTGAATACCCTTGTGCCCATAAAAAGGAGTGTGCGGATGGGTTCTTACTGGAGTGAGGTTGCTGACAGGCCTTCGCGCTTCATCAGCTTCAGCTCCCGACGAATCTACTGGGTAGTACATGGCTCGATGTGGAGTCGGAGCCACTCGGTGCAGAATCAGTCGCCCTCATTCAATCTCGCGGCCTGAGCCGCGGCCGAAACCTCCTCAAGGGCGAATCTTCAGTGTTCCGCACCTCCTCATTTTGAAACGCCAAAATGTAGCCAAATGTACCCGACGGTAAATGTTTCGAAATGTGAAAAAAATGTCCGACATAACTTGGTAATTGAGTTAGATTCCTATTAGCATTCTCGAAATGTTAACGCGCTTGACCCACTCGTCGTAGGAATCCTCGTTTTGAAACATCACTTTTCTGCCAGTCTGTTGCTTGCTGGCGCTTGCAGCGCTGCGTCCCTCGTTCACGCCACCGAAGACTTGACGTTGCCGACTACCCAGATCGAAGCGAGTAGTGAACCTATTGACGGTCCAACCGTGGGCTACAAAAGCAACCCGTCGTCCAGCACTACCCGTCTGGGCTTGACGGACAAGGAAACCCCGCAGGCCGTGACCACCATCACTCGGCAAGCCCTGGATGACTTCAAGATCACGGGCATCAAGGATGCGCTGCGTGCTGCGCCCTCGGTGACCGTGGAGCAAACCGAAACCGATCGTACGGAATTCACCTCGCGCGGCTTCGATATCAACAACTTTGAATACGATGGCGTGGGCATGCCCTTCGTGGGAACCGTATTGGTCGGTGATCAGGACTTGGCCGAGTTCGAGCAGATCGACATCCTGCATGGCGCCAATGGTTTGATGAGCGGGGCTGGCAACCCGTCGGCCACGGTCAATTTCGTACGCAAACGTCCGACCGAGACCTTCCAGGCGCAAATCGATACCAGCGTCAGCTCATGGGATGGCCGTCGTGTGGACGTGGACGTTTCCGGGCCGTTGACGGATACCGGCAACGTACGCGGCCGCTTCATTTACTCCCACGACAAAGGCAACTCGTGGATGGATCGATACAGCCATGAGCGCAACGTCGCTGCCGGGTTGTTGGCGTTCGATGTGTCCGATGCCGACACCGTAACCGTGGGTTTCTCCCAGCACGACAGCAATTCAAACGGCAGCACCTGGGGTAACTTGCCGTTGGTGGATAACGATGGCAACGCCATTCACTATGGCAGCCGCAGCTCCAGCATCGGCCAGCCATGGACCTATTGGAACCTGCGTACCCAGCGCACATTCGCTGAGCTCAAGCATGATTTTGGCAACGGCTGGAACGCTACGGTCACCGCCACGGGCATCACCGAAAAGCAAGACACCAACATGATGTATGTCGCCGGGGTCAGCGGTGATGACGCCTCAGTGTTTGCCGCCAATACCACCAGCGAGGCTCATCAGTTGCTGGGCGAGGCCAAGGTCTCCGGCCCGTTCAGCCTGTTTGGCCGAGAGCATGAGTTGACCCTCGGTGCCGCCTATGGCCGCACCCATCAGAAGGCCCGGGAATACGATGCGGCTGCAGATGGCTACTACGACGTTTCATTCTCGGATGTGCTGGCGGGCAATCTGGCGCATCCGTCGTTCCTGTTTACCAGCGACGCCAATACGCAGAATTTCACGGACACTCAGAAAAGCGTGTACGCCGGTGCCCGATTCAGTCTGGCCGATGATCTTCACTGGATCGCCGGCGCGCGGATGATCAGCCTGGACGCTTCCGGCGACAGCTATGGTTCCGACTACTACACCCGCGCACATGGCAAGGTGACGCCTTACACCGGCCTGGTCTACGACCTGGACAAGCAGTGGAGCGTGTATGGCAGCTGGACGAAAATCTACAGCGCTCAGTACAACCTGGGCAGGGACGGCAAACTGCTTGCTCCGCTTGAAGGCAAAAGCATGGAAGCCGGTGTGAAGGGCAGCTTGCTGGATGACCGCCTCAACGTCACCGCCGCGGCGTTCAAGACCGAACAGCAGAATGTCGCGGAGTATGTCGGCCTGGTGGGTGGCCGGTCCGTTTACGACCCCATGGATTACAAGAGTCACGGAGTAGAGCTGCAAGCCTCTGGCGAAGCGCTACCCGGCCTGGACGTGCTCGCCGGGTATACCTACGTGCGCATCGACAACGACGATGGCGACAAGGCCCGTAAGTATGTGCCAACTCATAGCGTGCGCGGCATGCTCACCTATCGCTTGCCAAGTTTGCCCCAAGCCAAGATCGGTACACGGGTAAGCTGGCAGAGTGCAGTGGAAAACGACACGAACAGTGCCATCCACCAGAACGCCTACGCGTTGCTCGATTTCATGGCCAGCTATGACATCGACAGCAACTGGAGCACGTCGCTGAACCTGAACAACGTCACCGATCGCAAATACCTGCTATCGCTGTACAACAGTGCCACGACCGCCAGCTACGGCGCCCCGCGTAACCTGGTAGCTTCCGTTACCTGGAAATACTGATACCGCCTGGGGGCTCGCTGTGCCCCGTGACGCGCGGCGAGCCTGGCGCTTTAAGGAAAACCACCGAGCATGACTGCACGCACCTTGCGTATCTGGTTTCTGGTCCACAAATGGACCAGCCTGATCGCTACCGTTTTCCTGTTGTTGCTGTGCCTGACGGGGCTGCCACTGATCTTTCATGAAGAGATTGAGCACTACTTCGAGCCGCCGCCGCCCCTGCGCCCGCTGACCGCCGATACACCACCAATCGACTACGACACCGTCATTGCCAGTGCATTGGTGGCGCAGCCGGGGGAGGTCGTGCGTTTTGTCGGTTTCGATCCGGAAAGTCCGCTCGGTACGGTGTACACGGCAACGAGCATTATGCCGCCACCGATCGAGGGGCATTCGCAGTCGTTTGATACACGCACTGGCGAGTTATTTCCTGCGGTACCGCCAGACGATGGATTCATGAACCTTATGTTGCGCCTGCATACCGATTTATTCATGGGGTTGCCCGGTTATCTGTTTCTCGGTTTCATGGGACTGCTGTTGGTCGCGGCGCTGGTGTCCGGCGTGGTGGTGTACACACCGTTCATGCGCAAGCTGGACTTCGCCACCGTGCGCAACGGGCGCAGTTCACGCTTGAAGTGGCTGGACCTGCATAACGTGCTCGGCATCGTCACCCTCGCCTGGGTGTTGGTGGTGGGGCTGACAGGCGTGATCAATACGCTGGCATTGCCCATTTTCGACTTTTGGCAGAGTGACCAGTTGGCGCAGATGACCGCGCCCTACAAGGATGCGCCGCCGCTGGAGCGCCTCGGGTCGTTGCAAAAAGCGCTGGATACCGCGCGTAAGGCGGCGCCAGGCATGGAGCCCAGCTTCATCGCCTTTCCCGGTACTCAGTTCAGCAGCCAGCACCATTACGCAGTGTTCATGCGCGGCACCACGCCGCTCACTGCGCGATTGCTCAAGCCGGCCCTGGTGGATGCGAGTACCGGCGAGCTGACCGACATGCGTGAGATGCCGTTGTACGTGAAAACCTTGCTGGTTTCGCAGCCGCTGCATTTTGGTGATTACGGTGGTGTGCCGCTGAAGATCATCTGGACGCTGCTCGATCTCATCAGCATCGTCATCCTCGGCAGTGGGCTCTACCTGTGGCTGAGCCGTCGCAAGGTACCGTTGCAAAAACGCTTGGATGAATTGCATGCCAGCGGGCCGGAAATGGGGGGCCGATCATGAGGCGCGGACTGTGGATGATCTTTCGCTGGCCGCTGTTGCTCTTTGTTTTAAGCCTGTTCGGATTGCTCTCGGCGCTGATCGGTGACGGCGTCTATGACCTGCTTTCATGGCTCAGCCTGGGGGTGCCGTTGGGGCTGGTCGGGGTGGTTTGGCTGCGTTTGCGTTCAGCCAAACGATGATTGGCGCGATCCTCAGCGCCGTCATCAACAGCGTCAGCTGCCACTCGGTTGCAGGTCGATTTTCTCCCAGCGGCAACTCACCCACGGAGTTCGCCAGGGCATTGCATGCTCAGCGCCGCGACGAAGTCGTGAATGCCGCTGTACTGGGAAAGTCTTCCGCACATGGCCAAGCCCTCAACCTGAAACCTGAGCTTAGACGATGGTTTTCGGGTGAGACATCAGTTCGTTCAGCACACTGCGCAGCCTCTCGGCCTCGCGCGTGCTGAGTCGATCTGAAGTGGTGAGGTTGGCGATCTGCTTCCTCATCGCTGCAGCTTCGGCACCGCGCAGCCTGAGGTATCCGGCAAACTCTTCGTTCTTTGCCTGTGCTTCTGTCAGCATCGCGACCAGGCCGAAGATATCCGCCCGGGCCTTGCGCAGTTGCAGGTTCAGTGCCTGGATCTCGTTCTCGAGCAGCCGGGCATGTTGTTTGTGCATTTCGAGAGGCGTGGGGATGCCAAGCCACCCGCAGGTGTCTTCGTCGATATTCATAGGAGGTATTTCGAGTGCTGTATGTGTATACAGTATTCGAGATTGGGTGAAGTGGAATGCTTGAGGCGACGAACTGCAGGGTTACCCGACGATCAGTCGGGCGCGGGCCTCCCACTCTTTACTATTTACCGGCGGTGATACGCGCCATGAACTGACGCGTCAGGCTGGCGATCTGCTCGGTTTTTTCATCGAGCGCGAAATGCCCCGCGTCCAGAATATGAACCTCGGCCCCCGGCACATCATCCTTGTAGCGCATGGCTCCCGGCACAATGAACGACGGGTCGTATTTTCCCCACATGACCAACATCGGCGGTTGATTGTCTTTCAACCATTGCTGCCATTTTGGGTAAGAGGCCACGTTGTTCTGGTAGTCCAGCAACAACGCCGACTGTATCGCCCGCTGGCCCGGACGGGATAAGGCGGCAAACTCGTCCTCCCAGGCATCAGGGTTGTAACGCTCGGGATGAGGGCTGGTGCCCAGGTGGCGCTGCTTCGTGCCTTCGTACCCCGTGAACCCATCGACTTGTTCGGGATGTTCGGCGGGAGCCTTCCAGTACTTGGCGATGTTCGCCCATTTGGCACCCAGGCCTTCGTCATAGGCATTGGCGTTCTGGATGATGATGCCGTGCAGTTTTTGCGGCGCGTTGAGGATCATCCGAAAGCCTACCGGGCCGCCGTAGTCCTGCATAAACAGGGTGTATTCATGGATCTGCAATTGCGTGAGCAGCTTGCTCATGGTGTCGGCCAGATGGTCAAACGTGTAGGTGTAGGTCGCGGCCGAGGGCGCGTCGCTTCTGCCGAACCCGGGGTAGTCGGGTGCGATCACGTGATACCGGTCAGCAAGCAGCGGGATCAGCGAATCCCACATGCGCGAGGACGAAGGGTAGCCATGGAGCAGCACCAGGGTCGGCGCGTCCCTGGGGCCGGCCTCGCGATAAAAAACCCTCACGCCGTCCACGCTGGACCAATGATAGCCAGTGGACTCGCTGGTATAGGGGATGGAGGGCACCGGTTCGCTGGCGTGTGCCGGTGCGGTCATCGAAAGAGTGGTCATAAGTGCTCCCAGCGTGCAAAAGGTGGCGATGTTCATTGAGGCCCTGAGCTCTGATTTGCGCATTTCCCGGTGAAATGCAGCTGCGATCAGAGTGAACGCATCCGGGAACTCACACCATTGGCCCAATGACCATTTTTCATTAGAATCGGGCCAATCTCGATCAGGCCCGCCCTATGAAAAAAAGTGTGAAAGTTGCAGTCATCGCCTTTAACGGCATCAGCCCCTTTCACCTTTCTGTGCCGTGCCTCGTATTTGGTAAAGATCGCCGAGTGGGGGATTCGCCCTGGTTCGAATTGGTGGTGTGTGCGGGTGAAGAAGGGGCGCTGGTTACCAACGCCGGTTTCGCGATCCACTGTGACCATGGTTTGGACCAGGTTGCAGGAGCTGACATCGTCATCATTCCCAGCTGGCGGGACGTCACCGAAAGGCCGCCGAGCGCACTCCTCGAAACGCTTCAGGCAGCCCATGAACGGGGCGCGCTGGTGGTCGGCCTGTGCCTGGGGGCGTTCGTGCTTGCCCATGCGGGCCTGCTGTGCGACAAGCGGGCAACCACGCACTGGGCGTGGGCGGCGCATCTGGCGCGAGATTTCCCACGCATTGAAGTGGACCCCAAAGTGCTCTATGTCGAGGCGCAGCAAATCCTGACCTCTGCAGGCGTGGCCGCGGGGCTCGATTGCTGTATTCATATCGTCAGGCGGATCTACGGGCGGGGGGTTGCCAACGCGTTGGCGCGTCAGCTGCTGGTTTCCCCCCATCGCGACGGAGGCCAGGCCCAGTTCATCAGCCAGCCTGTTCCTCAAGGCGCAAGCGACCAGCGTCTCGGCCAGTTGCTGGACTGGCTTCGGGCAAACCTGGGACAACCGTTGTCAATCGATCAGGTGGCGACGAGGCTGGCGATGAGTCGACGCAGTTTCACCCGGCACTTCAAGCAACTGACCGGCTCGACGTTTGGCAAGTGGCTCACGAATGAGCGAATCAAGGCCGTCCAACTGCAACTTGAAACAACCGACCACAGCGTCGAGTCGATCGCTGACGCTTGCGGGTTTGGTACAAGCCTGTCGTTACGCCAGCACTTTTTCTCGATCGTGGGCGTGAGCCCCACAACCTACCGGAAGGCTTATCATCGATAGGGAGCTACCTGTAATTTCCGGTTCCGATACCCGTTCGCTGACGTGCAGCGACGGAGCGAAAACTGGCCAGTGACTCCTGCGGGTACAAGGCCGAAAAGCTCTCCAGGCAACCGCCTGCAAGTGAAAGCGATTTGGCCTCGGGCTGGCAGTTTCCTCCTGACTGACTAACCTTCTACGCAACGGCCATCCTTGTACAAGTGTCAAGGGTCCACCTCAGGGACCTGAACCGGCGCGCTGGGTTGGCAAGTCATAAGGAGAGCTTCATGAATGGACTTATCTCAAGAGTCTTACTGGCGTTGACGACACTGGCCTGGATGTCCGGCTCCCAGGCCGCGACCACTGTCACCGGTCAAATCAGTGCGTCGCTGATATTGATCAACAGTTGCCTGGTCAACGGCGTGGGAGGCACCACAGGCTTGAATTTCGGTGCGTTGAACTTTGGTACCGCCAACACCCTGTATACCGAGGCTGATGGGCAAGTGCTGGGCGGCGGCGGGGCGCCTTTGTCTATTCAATGCTCGGCGGGTACTTCGCCGGTATTGACCATCACGTCCGGCGCCAATGATGGCAAATCCACCGGTGGAACGCGTGCCCTGGCAGACGGTGCCGGCCACTTTGCGCCCTATGACATCTACACCGACGCCGCCCACACGCAAATTCTTGCCAACAACGGCACTATCAATCTCGCGGCCAGCACCGGGGTTGCGCAAACCGTGAATATTTACGGTAAATCCCCAGGTAAGGTGGGTTTGCCGGCCGGCACTTATACCGACACGATTGCGGTCACGCTGACGTTTTGAATATGAGGTATATCGCTTGCGGCAATCTTCAGATGCCAAGGGAAATGATTTATTTGCTGTTCCATTTTGAACTCCGTCTTCCATTTTTGAGCGGGAGACGGCATAGATTTATTGATTTTTAAATTGATCTCTACCTGTATCGCATTCACACCCCTAAAGACATCTACGGGATGACAGGAGTTGGATGATCAGGTGCATGCATCATGTTAATATCGCCACCCCTCGTGACCGAGGGGCCTCTGGCGGGCAGGCTGGTCGAGAGAAAATCCACTTGTTTCCTGAGATTTATAGCTTGATGTGCCATTTTTAACGTTCATGGCATGATTTCATGGGCGTTAATCAGCCGATATCCATTTTTCCATTTAAAGCTGCGCTTGCTATGGCAGCAGTTCAGAAACTATACGCCTCAAAAGGAAGAGTCATGGCCGTACCACGCATTATTTTCCCAATAGCCATTGCTGTTGTCGTGCTCGGAGCCGGCACGCTGATCTATCAGGGCCTCAACGGCACAAGCAGCTCGCTGAGCTGCGCAGATGATTTCTCGCAAGCCACGGTTATCGAGGGTGTTAAAGGTACAGTTGCCGGCGACACTACACTAGCCACCAGCCAGGCTGGTGAGTCTGGACATATTCCTTTTGCCAAGCCTTACCATTCGGTCTGGTGCAAATGGACTTCGCCAGAAGATGCAAGCTTCACATTTGATACCACAGGCTCAAAATTCGACACCGTGCTTGCCGTTTATAAAAGCACGAGCCTGAATTCGATGCCGGTGGCCGGCACGAACAATAACCAGTCGGAAAATGATGTAACCAGTGCTGTGACTTTTTCAGCCAAGAAGGGTGAAACCTATTCGATTGCCGTCGATGGGTTTGAAGGTGCTTACGGTAAGTACATCCTCAACTGGGCCAAGAAATAAGCGAACATGGCAGCTGTCGGCGGCCATTGGCTAAGGTGAAGGGGGACGACAATCCTCCACACCAGAAAACCCCGTAGATTAACGTCTACGGGGTTTTTTATTGTCTGCCGGTAAGTACGATGGGCGAAAAAACCGCAATCGCGGGCCTTCTCGCAGGGCAGCCCGACTTACTTGAACAAGCCGCCAATTGCGTTGATCGCATCCGCAGCCTTGTTCACGTTTTGCTGGCGCTGAGGGTTAGTGTCCACTTGTGCCTGGGTGTTGTAGGTGCTGTTGCTGCAGCTCTTGTTGGTTTGTGTCAGTGCTGCCTGGAACGCGGTCGCGCGCAACGTATCGCCCTTGGCATTGGCCGCATTGATATTGGTCTGCAGGTCGCGGATCTGTTGCTGGCAGGAGGCACTGTTGGCGTTGACGGTGTTGTTGCTGTTGCCGGCACCCCCCAAGGCAGATGACAGGGCACCGGCGAGGGCAGACAGGTCGGCGGCGTGGGCGGGCAAAGTGAACAGGCTGAACAGGGCGGCGGCTGGGGCGAGTTTGGAAAGACGCATGGCAAACCTCAATGTTTTATTGCCTGCGCATCTCCGGGGGCCCGAGCAGGCGCAGAACAATATCCGTATAGAGGTGAGCGCTCGGGTGGGGCGAAATATATTTGGTCAAATTTTGACCTTCAACCGTGAAACTCCATAAATGTGAGTTGTTTCACGTTGTTTGTCTGGCATTGACGACGTATCAAGGTGAGGGCACGAGCCCGAGTGATGCGCGATGCAAGCTGAAACGCCTGGGTGCTTCACTTGGCGCAACAAATACCCGATAGCTTCACCAGCAGTGTCAGCGCGACGATTGCCCAGCCAAAGTTGAGTGCGACAAACATCCATTCCGGCGGATTTGTACCCAGGGAAATCGTCGAGGTCACCGTCAAGAAAACCATCAAAAAACCAACCGGCACCCAGAACCAGAGGTGTTTCTGGCGCTGGCACACCTCTATGTGCAGTGGGCTATCTTCATGGAGCGTCATGTGTTGTCGGCCTCGGTAACCTGCTGCTTCCCTGCCGATGTTCAGCTCAAGAGCGCTATCCTGAGCAATGAGTCCAGGTGATGCAAGGCTCATTCGCCGTTAGTGTCAATATGAATGGACTCCGGTCCTGCGTATAAGCGTATGGTGGATGTTAAACACGGTTTGAGGTACCCACCATGGACGACAAGCTCGGCGCCCGCCTGAAAGAAGAACGCAAGGTCCTTGGGCTTTCCCAGCAGGAGTTTGGTGCGATTGGCGGTGTCGCCGCCAATGCCCAGGTGCATTACGAAAGTGGAGTGCGGCTGCCCAAGTCCGATTACCTGATTGCCCTGCGGCGCAAGGGGGTAGACGTGATTTACGTGCTGACGGGGGAGAGGGCGGCGATCAACCAGGACGACCTGAGTGAAAAGGAGACATCGATTATCAACCAATACCGCACGCTGGACTGCCTGGATCAGGAGGCGATTGCGCAAATCACTTCGTCGCTGTCCGCTGATTAATGGCACAGGGCAAGGAACCGCTTGGTGTATAGCTGGCAGTGCATGTGCGCTATTACTGTTTGTTGAATGCCCGGGCCTGATGAAGTGTATGCCCGTATCTCCCGGTAGCTGTACGGGGCGAATACCGACGCAACGTTCTACTGTCTTGGCCACAGTACTTCGTTCGGATGTTGCCCATGTTCATGTCTTCAAGCCTGTTGTCAGCCTTTGCGCTGTTCGCCTTTGTCTCCTCGATTACGCCCGGCCCCAATAACACCATGTTGCTGGCGTCCGGGGTGAACTTCGGTTTTATTCGCTCGATCCCCCATGCACTGGGGATCAGCATTGGCTTCATGTTGTTGGTGATCGCCGTGGGCCTGGGCCTGGGCGAAGTGTTCAAGGCGTTGCCGTGGGCCTACACCGTATTGCGTTATGTGGGGGCGGCGTATTTGCTGTACCTCGCCTGGAAAATCGCAACGTCCAGCGCGATGTCCGATGACACCGATAACAAGCGCAAACCCATGACGTTTCTCGGCGCGGCGGCCTTCCAGTGGGTCAACCCCAAGGCCTGGGTCATGGCGCTGGGCGCGATCACCACCTACACGCCTGCCGAGGGTTATGTCACCAACGTGCTGTTGATTGCTGCGGTGTTTGCCTTGGTAAACCTGCCCAGCGTTTGCGTATGGGCCGGCTGCGGCAGCGGCTTGCGCAATGTACTGCGCGAGCCACGCTGGTTGCGGATGTTCAACTGGTCGATGGCGGGGCTGTTGGTGCTGTCGTTGTATCCGATGTTTTTTGCCGGCTGACACGCCCTCTGACCTCCAGCGGGTTGCGTCAGCAGGCCATGGATCCTAGACCGGTGAGATGGTGGCCAGCAGACCAATTGCGATGGTCAGCGCAAGAAAACCGAACAGGAAAAATGCCATCTTAGCCATAAGGCCTCCGAAATGAACGGGCCGGCAGGACGGTTCCTGCCGGGCTCCACGGGCGTGTCGGGAGTGGGAGTATTGTCAGGGCAGGGCGGTTTTCGATACAGGGGCAGATGCAGTAGAAAAAAGCGTATCAGATGGGCCGGGGCGCCGCAGGAGCAGGAAAGCCGGGGATGATCATTTTGGGGTATCAGGGAATAAACAGCGGCTCAGTAACTTGTGGGCGGGACTGCTGAAGGAACTAACCTTTTGCGTGGAGTATCGTATCCACGATTTTCGTGGGAGGTTGAAGGCGAACTGCGTCGTGCGTGGCTATTCTCAAGCGGCGCTGGGAGGGTTCCTTGAAGTGATTTCATCGGGGCGAGTAGGCAAATGGGCAAGACATTGGCTGCGCTGTCGTTTTTGATGACCCTGGTTTGGGTTTCAGTGGTTATTGCGGTAATGACTTATTTTTCCTGATGCAGGTGGGGCACGGGTGCGGCACCTGGTGAAGCGGTCGGTATCGCCATTGCCCACTCCCGCCTGCAAAATCTGTAGATGACTGATCTGGCGAGCTTTTTTGTTTGCCAGGGCGCCGCTTGATTGTTTGAAAAAGCCCGCGCCCGACCTTGCATCGAGGGGGCTGGATCTATATATTCCCTAGCCTGCTGCAACGCTCAAGGGCTTTTAACGCTGCTTGGCCTGCTGCATAGCGCTACCGCCCGAATGGCGAAACTGGTAGACGCATGGGACTTAAAATCCCCCGCTCGTAAGGGCGTGCCGGTTCGATTCCGGCTTCGGGCACCATAATATTCAAGGGTTTGCGGGGTTTTAGGACCTGGCTGGCTCTTTGTGTTTTTCCGCAATATTCTTCTCCTTTCCGCAATTCACTTCGTCGGCGTAACTTTTTTGCCGATACGTTTGCGGATGTAGTTCTCTGTCATCACCACGGTCGTGTGTCCAAGCTGATCTCTGGCTTGCAGAATATCTCCGCTTGATTCCGCCTTATCGGTACCAGCTTTTGCGCGCAGGTCCCGCATCTGAAAGTCTGCCTTTTTTACGCCGGCAGCTTCTCTCGCAGCATCAAATCTCCCCCGTAACATACTGCTGGTCATGGGCTGCCCGTTGTCCATAACGATGAGTTTGCTGGACCGGATTTTATGACTGTCTTTCCTGGCCAGTATTCGGTCGATCACAACCTTCAACTCCCCAACGATTTCAATTCGTCGCTTGGCCTTGGTTTTTCCCTGCTGCACAGCAAGGCGATCCTCCCTGATATCGCGCTCATCCATTTTTAGGGTGTCAGCGATACGCTGACCTGTCAGGTAGAACAGATCGAGCGCGTCTTTTAGCGGCTGGTCTGCGTGCAAATACACCATCGCGAGCATTTCATCTTCGACGTAGATGTCACGTCCGCTTTCCTTATTGCCTTTAACACCGGCGCAGGGATTGGCCAAGGACGTGTAGCCGCTGGTCCTGGCGAAGTTCCAGATCGAGCTGAGCAATGCTTTCTCGCGATTTGCACGAACAGGTGCGGTCTTTCCTCGATGTCTCAAGTACTGAGCAACGTGCTGGGGCTCAATAGCTTCCAACGGGGCCGGAGGGTCATTGAAAAAGGCAAGTAGCTGCTTCAGCTCTCTGGCGTTGTCTTTCTGCGTCGCCGGCGCTTTAGTTGGAACAACTTCCAGCATGTATTTTTCAGCGACATAGGCGAAAGTCAGTACATCCTGCGCCATGGCCTGGGATACACGGCTTTTTTCGAGCTTTGCATACTCCAAAATTGCCAGCCCGTAGTCCTTGCCCAATGGTATTTCTTTGCGTGGTGTCCCGCCTGTGTCGTAAAGGTAATACGTCGTGTCGCCACGCTTCCTTTCGCGTAGCCGGGGAATGCTCCCAGGCCGGGTTGGTTTTCGTCCCATCTACCCCACCAGCCGCGGTTGCCATTTCGGTTTTTCCATCACGCCGGCAGCCTCGCCAGTGAGTGCAGATGCGATGACGCAAGGCCACCCGCTGCGTTTGATGGTGTGGCGAATGCCGTTTCTTTTGAGAACTTGCACCTGGCCTGCTTTCGTTTTCGCGCCGGTAAGCGTGCAAACCTCTTCATGCGACAGGAAGTGAATACCGTCCATAACTACCTCCCGCCGGCCGCCGTGGGCCGGGCTGTCTTGATGATGTGAATGACCAGGCTGAAGGTGATCAGCATCCAGCCGCAGGTGCCGGCGAAGGCGTAGAGGATGTCGGCCGTTTCGCCGTCGGCCAGAAGGCGTGGGCCGAGCCAAAAGAACCAGCAGCCGCTGCCGACCAGGTACAGCAAAGCGCCCAGCAGGATCAGGGTGAGTTTGATTGCGAACATGTGGTGTCCTTGCCGCGCTGGGCGGCAGAAGGTGGGTTAGGGTTATGCTCTTTCGCAGAGGTCCAGGCCGATCTGGCTTACGCGATCGACACAGGCGGGGTTAAGCCAGATGCATTCGGTTCGGTTGGCGGTGCCGCGCCCTGCGCTGATGCGGGCGGATGTGCTGTAGCTGGCCCAGCCGGGTAGCAGCTCCGCGTACAGGTCACTCGGGTAACCCGATAGCACGACCATTCCTTCTAGCTCGAGCAAAACGCCGAGTAGATCTCGATGTGCGGCGTCATCCATCTCGTGTCTGTAGTACCGTCCGCTCGACGCGCCCTTGTACCTGGTGTCATGCACATAGGGCGGGTCGACGTAGTGCAATGTCTGCGGCCCGTCATGCGCCTTGATCACCTCGATCGCGGGGCGGTTTTCGATTAGGACGCCGCTCAGCCTCTGGCCAACCTCGGCGAGCTGCTCTGGATAAGTTGCCCAAAGTGATTGCGCGGTGCCGTACTGGCGTTTGGTATCGATGCGAAAGCCGGTGGCGCCCTTGGTGGCACCGGCGGAGCCGAAGCCCATTTGCGCCCTGATGATTGTTCGTCTTGCACGCTCGATCGGCTCGGTGCTCGGTTCCCAAGACAGTTCGAACTCTTCGCGGGAATAGGGCGTGAATACCAGGCTCTCAACAAGTCCCGATCGCGAATCCTGATCCTGCAAAACCCTAAACAGATTCACGATGTCGCCATCGAGGTCGTTGTACACCTCGGCATACGACCGAGGCTTTTGCATCAGCACGCCAGCGGCGCCGCCGAACGACTCTACGTAGCAGGTGTGCGGTGGGAAGTGTTGCAACACCCACGGCGCAAGCCGGAACTTGGCGCCGTGGTACCGGATGACCGGGGCGGTGATGGTCATAAATATTTTCCAGGCGTGCGCCCGCCGCTCACCGGCAGGCATGTAGGGGAATGGAGTAATGGCTCTTTGCTCGGGTTTCTCAACCCTTTGGATGGGTGTACAACAGGTGTTCAAGTCGTTGCGACTGTGGGAGGACGCGTGTCACACAACCTCGATGTGCCGATCGCTCATGAGTACCGAGGTCACACGGTATTCCTCAAGTTCGTCTGGAAAAGACCTAACGATCGGGTGCCTGCATCCGCGACAATCATCGAGCCCGCGAACACGCACGGAATGGGTGAAGTCGCGGCTGAGCTGGCAGGGCCGTGGGCCGATTACCCGGCCGCCCTGGACGAAGCAATGTCAGCGGCAGAGCGCTGGGTTGATAGTCAGCTTCCGTAACGTCGTCCGCCAGTCACCGCGGGTGGCGATCATGGCGTCACCCGCTTGAACTCGACCACCCAGACCCACGGGTTGGCGTTCCAGCTGTGCGGTGATGCCTGGTATGCAGCTGCTCCCTTCGGGAATGATCCGCCGGCAACATGGCACCAGAGCGACTCGAACGACTCCTTAGGAGTGCGTACGCAGAACGTGCCGTCGCCGCTAAGGTGGTAGTTACGCCAGAACTGATGTGAGCCTTCCGTGGTTTTCGGTACCGGGATTATTCCCTCGGCCTGCGCCTGCTCGTCGCTGATGTCCTGCAGCCGCTCGCCGCGAACGGCGGTGACCTCCAGCAGAATGCGGCTGTCACGGCGTAACATGTGGATGCCCGGTTTCCAAGGGCCTCCGTAGTCCGTGCGGTTGTCGCACTCGCGGTACACAACCCACTCCTGGTCAGGCGCCTGGGCTACCCGGATGCGCGCCCAGGTCTCGCGCACCCAAAGCCGGTCGCCGGGCTTGCCGTAGGGGCAGCAGTCATTGACGAAGTGCTTGGTCACAGGTTTGCCGTAACCGTCCTGGCCGTAGTTGGAGCCGCCTACGCAGAAATTGCCACTGGCGTCGATATGTGGCTGAACCTTGATTGCCCGCCGCGTGACCGTCTTACGGCCTTCCAGGATGGCGCGCACCATCGGCGCCGAGAACAGGATGGGGCGTTCCTTTATTTCAGGCATGACTTCGTCCTAGGCCGCAATTCGGTTATGCGGCTGTGTGTATGTGGATTGATGTGGGTATGCGAGAATATCTGGCGTTATAAAAGACAAGGAACAGTGCTGTGAAATGGTCTGAAATGCTCAGTGTTGCGAGCTCAATCGCGACATTGACAGGGGTATCGCTTGTTTGGCTCAGCACGCAACAGGCGCTGCAGAACGTTTCCATTCTGAAAATGATGTTCCAAGGGGTTGTTGGTTTAATAGCCTCTCTCGTTACGATCGGATTATTTTTTCTCTTGGTAAGCGGATTCGTAGCTGTCCTAAATGATTGCAAGCAAAAGGACGTTGTTTACGTATGGACTTTTGGGCTGGCTCTATGGATCGCTGGGGGCGCTGCTGTAATCTGGTTTGTGTGGGGCGTAGCCGTTTTTCTCTGGTCGATCAACTAATTTGTTCTCGTTGCCAGATCATGGGCATTCACAACCGTCATGCCGAGGCGTTCGGCGATCAGGACTTCCAGGCGGGCACCCTTTGAATGCTCCCAGCCGGGCAGGGTGGCCACGGTGTCGCAGTCCATCAGGGCTGCAATGTCGCGGCGCATGCAGTCATTTCAGGTGCCGCCGTCGGCGTTGAGCTCGGCGGGGTTGGTGACGGTGTGGCCGCCGGCGCGCAGGTTGGTCGTCATTGCGTGGAAGGCGGCGAAGTTGAGGCCGGGCAGGCCGGTCATGGGGCCGCTCAGGTAGATGCGCTTCATGCTGCCTCCGCGATGGGTTGGCGAAACACTGGAAGGGCGCTGGCCTGTTCGCGTACAGCCTTCATGCCTTCCGCGTCGTAACCCCAAATGTTGCTGTCGTCGAACCGCTCAGGCCCGAGGTAACCAGGGTGCATTGGCTCCCCGGTGCGGATGTAGTCCCGGAACCCCTCAACGAGCGAACGAAGCGTGCCGCCATGGCTGAAGCCTCGCCACCGGCCACCCCAGGTTGTTTTGTGCGTGAAGATCCGCCGCGCGCTGTAGTCGTCAATGAACCAGACCTTGCCGCGCTGATCCACTTCCATGCTGGCGTAGCGATCAGCGGCCTGGTTGAAGAAGAAGCGCCGGCCGTGAGTGCCGATGATCCGGATCACCTGATTCACCTGCTCGGCTCGCTGTTGTTTCAGGGTGAGTTTGTTTTCTGTAGGCATGGGGAGTCCTTACCGGGCCATGCCCGGGTGATGTAGGAATATTTTATAAGGTGTTTACTTCAGATATGATTTCCGTCCCGACAGAGGACGTCCGATGAACCGATCCGATTTTGAAGCCGCTATCTCCCAGTTCAAACAGGGACACCGCCCCTGGACGTTTGTAAAGCCTGATTGGCATCTCGTTGCGGCCGATGGCGAAATTTATCCGTTGAAATACATCTATGCGATGGCCAGAGGTATTGATCCAGTTGAAACACATACTGATATGGCACAAGTTGCGGCTCTCGATGCGGGATACGAACTAACTAATTTAAAGAACTCTCAAAGCAAATCCCCGTTGCGTCGCCCCCCTAATTACTGGTGGGTCATCCACAAGCGTACATATAAGCTGGAGATACAGAGGGGGTTTATCTGGTCTCCAAAAACTAATAGGGACGGAGGCCGCAGTGAAGCTTATGAGAGTATGAAAAAGATTCGCAGAGGTGACGTAGTCATTTCCTACTCTAATACCAAGGTGCGAGCGATAGGTATTGCCAGAGGGGACTATACAGAGGCTCCAATTCCCGATGGTTACGAAAGTGAATCAGATTACTGGGATACGTTGGGTTGGCAGGTACCTATCCAGTGGGCACTATTGTCGGACGCCATTCGGCCAAAGCAATACTTAGATAGAATTGTGCCGCTGCTTCCAACGAAATACTCTCCCTTGCGGGATACAGGGGATGGAAACCAAGGGCGCTATTTGTCATCCATCTCAGAAGAGCTTGGTCTCGTGATACTGGATATTTCAAAAAATAAAAGTCCAGAGTCATTCAAATCTTTACCCATTCCTATCGAGCTCGAAGAGGAGATTGATCGACGAGTTGAGGATCGGCAGGAGAGCGCCATTAGTAATAACTCGGAACTACTAGAAACTGAAAAAAAGCAGCTTATTAACGCTCGCATAGGTCAGGGTAAGTTTCGGTCAAACACTTACGCTGTCGAGCCGAAATGTCGACTCACTGACGTCTCTGATTTGGATTTTTTAAATGCAAGCCACATTAAGCCCTGGAAGGACTGCAGCAATCAAGAGCGCCTGGACGGGAGCAATGGACTAATGCTTGCTCCACATGTTGATAGGCTTTTTGATCGCGGCTGGATATCGTTCGAGGACAATGGTGACGTGATTGTATCGAAACGTGCCATGCCAGTTTTCAGGGCTTGGGGTCTAAGTGAAACGAAAAATACCGGTGAATTTACTGCGCCTCAGCGCGTTTTTTTGTCATATCACCGTCGAGTTTTACTTAAAAGCTGATTGCTTTCGAATGGCGGTATTTGTTGATATGGGGTATTACGGGTGACCGGCATGGAGCCGAATAAAGGGGGTCGAGTTGGATACTAGTGGATGGGCTAACGTAATTTCTGTTGCTGCTTTTTTTGTTTCCGTTGCCGCTGGGGTGTTTGCTTGGAAATCTTCTAGTGAGGCGAGGATTGCAAACAAAATAGGCCTGCACCTGTATCAGCGTGAGTTATTAGAAGGGTTCTTGTCATCGCTTCGGCACTTGGAGCTTAAGCGGAGATATATTGATCGCGAAACCATTATTGTTTTCGAGTCTCAGGCTAGAACAGCGGGGCTATACGTTAGTAAAAACTTGGCAGCGCTAATAGGAAATTATTACGATAACTGTCTCAGTATAATCAGTTTGGAGGAGTCTTTCATAAACTATGCTGAGACATTGCGTCAGGCAGAGAGTGAGTACAAATCGATTTATGCTGGCGATGCGGCTAAATTAAAAGTGGAGAGTGCTAAAACTGCTTGCAATGGCGTGACTCAAGAGTTGGATAGGATGGTGGAAAGTACGCGAACGTTAGGCCAGCAAACAAGCGAAAAAATTATTGACGAAGCGAAGATACTATAAGAATAAAAAATTCTAGTTTTATTTTCTCCACTCCAGACTCTCTAAAACTTTTAAGTTGTCGCGGACGCTTTTCTGTTGTGAGAGTCTCAGGCCGTGACACCATGGCGAATAGGGCTGAACGATTGGGTCGGGTCAGGTCGCTTTGCGCTGGCCCAACACCTTCTGCCGCGCCGCTTCAAATTCGCTGCCGAGAATCTCGGTGGCGCCTTCAATCTGCTCGGCGTCATTTTCGAGCCGAATGCCCAAGTTCAAATAGACCGCGCCGTCCAGTTCGAAGAATACGCCGCCGCTCATCCATAAGGCGCCCGGGTTCAGGCCGATCGCCTCCCAGGCTTCGTCCATGTCGATGCTGGCCGGGCAATGCTCCTTCCACAGTGCCGACAGACGCTCATGCTCGGCGACCTGGGCGGCGCGTGCTTCCTTCGGCGATCCTTTCGCGTGCTTGGCGCTGGAGCGGAGCGAGCGGTACCCGTATTGGTCGGGGCGGCACCAGTGCACGTCCAGCTCGCGGCTATCACTGATTTTCACGCCGCCGACGTAGCTCCGATTGCCTGACCGCATCGGCGAGGCCGCACAACCAAACACCTGGCCAAGCTTGGCGCGCTGGGCGTCCCACTCTTTGCGTTTAGCCTCCCAGGCGATTACCGCGGCAACCACGGCCGGGGCAGTGGTCTTGTACATGTAGTTGCTCATGGATGATCTCCAGTCAGGCGCCGCCATCCGTGACCGGATGCGGAAGTGAATGTGAATGTGAATGTGAATGGTAGATTTTTGTATGCTGGCTATGCGACATTGCTCAACTTGGATCATGTCGCATGGAGCTGAAAATGAAGGTTTTTGTAAGCTGGTCTGGTCAGCGCAGTAAGGCAGTAGCTGAGTTAATTAGCGATTGGATAAAATGTGTTCTTCAGGCCTCCCATCCTTGGATATCCACTCGAGATATCGATAAAGGGGCTATTTGGTTCTCGGAAATATCCGATCAATTGAAGGACACGGCTGCAGGAATAGTCTGCTTAACGCACGAAAATAAAGATAAGCCATGGATTCTTTTTGAAACAGGTGCTTTGGCTAAAGGCTTGAACACTAATCGTGTGTGTACTTTTTTGATTGACCTTCTACCGAGTGATATAGAAGATCCTTTGGCGCAGTTTAATCATACGCAGCCAGACAAAACGAGTATGTGGGGGTTGATATGCTCTCTAAATGGATGCTTAGAAACTCAGAGATTAGAGGAAAAGATATTGCGGCAGGTATTTGATACTTACTGGCCTCAGTTCGAGCAGAAATTCGCCAAAGCCTTAAAGGACACGCCGCCAACTGAAGTGGCTGAACCGAGGAGCGAAGAAAGCATCCTTACGGAAATTCTTAAACATACACGTTCGCTCAGTAGTCGAGTGAGGGGGATTGAGGATCGATTCGAGTTTGATAAAGCACATGTTTCGTCAGGTGCATTTAGTTCGGATGCTATGTTTATGTCGAAAAATGGTGTTCTAGTAGATACTGATCCCTTAATTGATGCTTTGTTGGCGAGTGAGCAATCTCCCCTTGTTGTCGTTTCCGAGTTGGAGAAGCGCGGATACCCTCAAGAGTGGATTAAGGAACAGCTATTTAAGCGAGGTATTATTGTTAGCGAAAGAAGTCCATCGACTACATCTCTTGGAAAGAAAGGAAAGCTTTTCTCCTAATGTACGTAACGAGTGTAGATTTTGGCTGAATGAAATTTCATCGCATATTTAATCTGGATGAATAGTTTAATCGTCCGGATCACGCTTCAGCTCAGCCAAACTCTCATCTCGAAACATCCGCGCCACCTTTTCGCTAATAACGATCTCGTGGGGCGGATAACATAAGAAGGCCGCAAGCTCGTCATCGGTCATCAAGTCCATCTTCATGATGGCGATCTGCAGGACCTCGCTGATGATTGGCACCTGTCCTCGCAGCCGGATACGTTCCATGGCCTGCTCGATGCCGGGTCTGACCTTGTGTCGCAATTCCTTCTCGGCGACCGCCAGGCGCTTCTGCGCAGCCTTGGCCGACCGTTCCTGTACTGATTTGGCCATGTCCTACCTCTTCTATTCCGCTGGCCGGCAGTGCGAGCCAGGTTTGACGTTTGCGTTGCTGGGTGCGGGCTATGCGGCGCATCGAGTGGCCCTCCGGACCAGCTTTGGATAGTCGATCCCGTGCGCCGCGATGATCCGCTCGAATGCTTGTTGCCGATCGCCAGCTTCCCGCAGCACTGCCGGCGGGAGATCCCCAGCTCCTTGAAGGCCTTGATGCGCTCGGCGAACTTCGCGTCGCGCTCCTTATCGACCGTGTTGTGCACCAAGTTCCGGGCGCCGCCTCTCGTTGGCGCCTTGAACGTGATGTCGTACCGGGCGGCGTAGTTGTAGATGAGCCGACGGCTGACACCGAGTGCAGCAGCTACTTCGGTTTGGGTGTGCGTAACGCCGAGTTGACGTATTTGCTCAGCCAGCTTGAGTCGCTCCTGGGTGCGGATGTCGTCCTTATCGAGGGGCAGGGGAGCCGCTTCAACCCGACGCCGAACAAACGGCTTCGGCGCCGGCGGCATCTGGTTGCTGTAGGTGATGGGCTTCGGTTTGTAGCCGACGGGCGCCGCTTCTTCGATCTGGCCGCCGCTGGCCAGGAACTGGGCGACCTGGGCCGCCAGTTCATCCGAGGCCGGGCGTAGCGCCTCGACCAGGCTGAGGTAGTTGCTGATCATGAGGGCCTCACTTAATGCGGATTGAACTGTCGCCTCGCTCCAGGTGAGCCCAGGCTGGTTCGGGTAAAAGTTCGTGCTCCGCATCCTCACCGGCCGCCATACGCTTTCTTACGGCTGCGTTGTGATCTCGGATTTCCTTGAGCTTGGTCGCGATAGCACGCTTGTCGGGAGAGAACACGGTTTTGGTGTCGATGAAGTCATCCGGGATATCGTCTTCTTTATCGACGATGACCTTTTCGGGCGCCAAAGCCAGAGTGATCGTGAACAACGGTCGCCTGATCGTCTTGATATCGGAGGCCTCCATGTTATTGCGCAAGTACTCGTCGAGCTTGCCTACGGTATTCTTCCGGATGCGCTTGAGCTCATTCAGCCGGTCGACTTCTTTGTCTATTGCGTCGATGTCGCCTTGGATGTTCCGACTCAGCATGACGACGCTCTCAGCCTTATCGCCGAACTCGCCCTGGATCTCCTCCATGGCGTACTGCAGAGCCTCCTTCAACCCCTCGTGGTCGGTGTCAGCCATTGCTTGAAGTTCGGCCAGCTTGCCGGTGAGTGTGTAGAGCTGGGTCATGCTGCAGCCTCCTTATCGGCATCGGTGATTCGCTTCCATTCCAGCGAGATACGCTCGGCGCCCTTGGTGTCCTTGCGCAGAGTGAGTTTGCGTACCGCAACGTCATGGATCTTTTTCAGCTCTTGGGGGGACTGGGCTCCGGCCATCGTGTCGATAACCGATTTGATGTAGTCTAGGCGCTCCTGCTGCTGGCGAGCCCTTTCGGCCTCCTGGTCTTCGGCGTGTTCAATCAGCTCTTCGTCCTTCAGTTGATTGACGTACTCCGCGTCGTCAAACATCCCCAGGAACACGTCGGCGCTGAAGCCGAGCATAGATAGCGATTTCTTGATGGCATCGGTCAGCGATTTCTTCGGCGCCTCGCCATCGGTTGTCGTACCGAACTTCGATTTGTAGAGGTAGCGAGTGCAGCCGTACTGCTCGATCTCGCCGCGCTTGCCGTCCAGCTCGAACCAGAAGCGAATCTTGATGGTGTGGTTGAGCTCTCGACCCAGTACGAGGCGTTTGTCGCCTTCGCCGCTGGCCATTTCTGAGCCTTCGTCGAAGCGCTCCTCCATGACTGACCACCCAAACCCGATGCCGACAGGCCCGAATATCTCCGTGGCTTTCATGATCATCGCCGTGCCGTTCAGGCTGGTGATCTTCTGTCCGCCAACCTCGGCAGCTTTGGTGTAGCGGGTGTCGGTCGTGCTGACCTTTTCCCAGATGTGCATGTTTGTCGACATGGGGAATCCTTGCCGCGATGCTCGCAGCGATTGAAGGTGTTGGTTATTGAGTGATTCGGTCAGCGAGGGCGCTGAGCAACATCAGGAAGGTGAAGAGGGCGAGGACAGGGAAGGAACCGCGCCAGATGAGTAGGCGCCGGGTGCGCTGGTGGGTGGTCACGGCCGAACCCTCACCGCGATCCGCCCGCCCTTCATGGTTGCTGCAAGGCGCTTCGGCAAGGTGGCCACGGCACGCTCACGCGGCTGGCCGATCACTTCATTGAAGGGGAGGCCGAAGCCCAGCATGATCAGCTTTGACTCAACGTCGTCGAGCTGCTCGTCGATCAGCGATTTAACTGGTGCGGTGGTCATGCAGCCTCCTTGCGGTGCCTGGTGATTTTCAGCAGGCGCTGGCAATAGTGGTTGAATTCTTCGACGGTGATCGCGTCGCCGGTGAGCATGTTGGTGATCATCCGCACCACCACCGCCTGGGCGCCGGGCTCGCTGGCGGGATGCTGCAGGGCCTCCAGCGCCTCATCGATCAGGATGTGCGGGCTCATAGATCAGTATCCACGTCGTCTTCGCGCTCTTCCCGTTCCGCTGCTACCGCGTCTTCGGCGTAGGGTCTCAGCAGCGCCACAGCGATCTTCTCGACCGCCTCAATCGGACGCTGCTGGCCCAGCAAGTCGGCAGCGTGGGCGCGGGCATCGCTCTGGCTGCCGAGCATTGCCGACAGCAGCAGGCGGGCAAACGAATCGCGCTGGTCCAGACCGTCGATCTGGCGCTGGTTCAGGTGGCCCTGCAGAACAGTGCAGAACCGATCGAACGTCACCACTTGGGACTGGCCGTAGCGGCGCTTCCACTTGATGTCGACGCCGCACACCAGGCGCTCTGCGGAATGCTCAAGCCAGTCAGTCACCTCGTCGCCCTCGCTGACCTCTGGAGGCAACTGAGCGTCGTAACGCTCCTGGCAAATATTGAATGCTGCGTTCATGGTCGCCTCCAAGGTGGCGGGTTGTTCACCTGTATTCGTCAACACTCATGCCTCCCGCTGGTTGCCGATGGGCGCGGGGGAGGAGTGCTGACGGGTAGAGGTGGGAATCCGAAAAATCGGATTGATATGAGAGGACAGGGAGTCCTCAATGCATTGCTGTAGGAATGGTGGAGCTGAGGCCCTGTTCAGAGCAGTCAGCCACCACTAGGGGAGGTGCGATTACTGGTGAATGCTGGTCTTGCTAATGGCAATCCAAGAAATAGCGAATATGCCAGCAACAAATATCACCGGACTGCCGAAAACTTTGTAGTAAAGCCAAAGATCAAATGGCGTGGAAAAAGCGACCGCAACGTTCAACACAGCCATAGTTGCGAGAAGCAACGCCAGTGAAAGTGCACACATGCGCCATTGTGGTTTTGACAGATTTAAACGTTTTCCAAAAATGCATTGAAGTAGATTGAGCTTGAATCCGGCTTCAGCGATAACTACTACCAGAGCTAATGATCCGTACAAAATTGTAGGCTTAATCAATATGACGAATGAGCTCGGCAGTAGGAGTTTTCCAAGCAGTACACCAAATACCAAACCGAAAATTTGGAACAATAGAAACGCGCGCCACAAAAGCGCAAAGGACAGACTCAGCCAATTTTTTGTCACACTCATTCTACGAGACCTTAAGGTGTTCATCATGTAGCGGCGGTATGCCGTTTCACGTTTAGGATTTCAGTTCTAAGCTACTAGATTGTATTGGCTCCATAAAGTACGAAAATTTTGTCATGCAGGTGACCGGGCATTTAACGACAGGCTATCGTGGCGCTGGTTGTCAGGCTGCGGCCGGGATCACCACCAATACGGTGTTGGCCATCGTTCCTGCTTGCTTGAATGAGGCTTCTGGAAGAGTTTCGATACTCCCGCCGCGCTGCTCTACGATCCCGCGAAAGTCCCGGGTCAGAGCGTCATCGCGGAAGGTCACACCGGAAGGCATGATCGCCACCAGTCGGCCGCCGGGCTTCAGGAACTTCAGTGCGTGAACAACGTGGTGAATATCACTGCGCTTTTTGTCGAAGGGCGGGTTCATCAGCACTCGGTCATAGATGGGTTTAGGCTCGACCTGCAAGAAGTCGCCAGGTTCGGAAACACCCGACAGCGGCAGCTTCAGTTCGATCAGCGCTCTGTGGTTGTCCGGCAGTAATTCGTGCATGTCGACCATTACGCCTACCGCTGCGGAGTTGGCGGCCACCGCCAGTGCGCCACGCCCGGCGCTCGGCTCCAGCACCAACATCCCGTCGCTGATCATTGCGAGGTCCGCCGCCTGTTTTGCAACGTGTGGCGGAGTGGGGAAGAAGCCGAAGTCCTGAGGAACAGTAACCTCGCCGGTCATCAGGATGTTTTCGATTGCGTCGGCGGCGTCACCGGCAAACAAGTGCGCTTTTGCCTTGGTGTTCCACTTGCCGCCCGCAGCCTTCAGAGTTTTGTCGAGGCGCTGATACAGACTCTTATCGAGCTGCCCGGCGGTGATGAACAGCTTGTTGTCTTCGGTGCGCGAAGCGCTGAGCAGCGCCATCACTTCGTTATCGACTTTCATGTGTGACTCCCGGTTGTTTTCCCAATGCACCCGTCACCAGGTGCATCAGTGAAAATGTCCGTCATGCAGCAGTCAGTGCCTGTTGCGCACGCAGTTCAGTCACCGCCTCGCGTGGCATGCAGCCATCTGAATACAAATCGAAAAGGTCGCTTTCTTCCTGCGAGCCCTCAGCGACGTAATGCCCGAGCACATTTCCTGCCCTGTTCAGCCAGTCGCGATAAGCCAGTGCAGACGAGTCTTCGCGGCATTCCTCAGCCGCCATGGTTCCCATGTTGAACATCGTGTTGCCCTCCGTTGATTTCCAATGCCGCCTCATAGAAGCGGCATCAGTAAATCTGTGGCGCCGTGACCCGCTACTGGCGTCGGTCTCCGGCTTGAATCAAATGTTCTTCCAGCCGCGGGCCTTTCGGCTTGTTCTCCCGCTGGATAACTGTTCTTGGCGCTTTACGCTGCACGCCCGGGTCAGTTGCCAACCCTCTGAACCGTTTAGGCCGGTTCATCGCTGCCTTTGAATCTGGGCCGGTGGTGATCCGGCAAGGGGTAAAACCAAAGAGCGGCGGGTTGTGAGGCCCTTCGCAGTCCCTCGTAAGTCGCTGCGATGGGTGAACATTAGGCACTCCTTCTTTTATCGTCAATAGGTATGCCTAATTAATTTTTCAGGAACACAAAAAAGCCCGCGCTAAGGCGGGCTCATTTTTTGAGGTGGACGGCGGTCTAGGCCGCCTTCTCAAGGCCGATTATGTATCTCGCGCCCTGCTCAGGGGTTGGGACTGTCGAAAACGTGAATTTGTGTTTCTCGGTCAAGTCCTGGGCCATAACCAATTTTTCCTGGAGAAAGCGAATATTACTTTTGTCTGCAGATCTTTCGATAGCTTCCTCACTGGGAACAGCCAGCAGAATGTGTGGCTTTTGGTTGTGCTCGATCAAGGCATCATTACCCCTGAGCTGGTCAAGACGACAAACGCGAGAGAAGAACGCCTCGAACTGCTGCTGCAGGTTACGCCCCGGGCCCATGCTGCACATGTTTATCGCCAGGTTTGAAGAAAAGTAGTCACAGTAGACAGATGCCTGAGTGCTCCTGATTGTGACCGGCACCGGCACGTGAAACCGATCAGAAAGCTCAGGGGCAAGCACAACCATTGCTTTTCTCATGCTGGTAACAAGTCGATTTTGTTCGGACTTTTTCGCCTGTGTTCGGAAGGCCTCAGTCATAGCGCTAAGGCTTGCGGAAGCCCTCAAGGCTTGCTTTGCGATTTCTTCGACGCTGTCGCCCTGGCCCTCTTCAACGGGGCCCAGAGTGACTCCAGCTACTGGAGGAAGCCACGACACAAAGTCCCCAGTCTTCTGTAGGTGATCCAAAAGGCTGGCCGATGCAGTTCGAGCGATCCCCATGAGACTCATGCCGTGCACGCCAAAAACGGCAGTCATGACATCATCTGAAAGCGCTGAGATGATACGGGGCTTGGTGCCTGGCTCGCCGAGAATCGCAACCGCGACGGTAAGCAATTCGCCAGACATGGCAATTGGTTCAACTCGAACAGGCGCCCAGAATGCTGTCAATTCGGGGAACTCTGGGAATTGCTCGACGATATCGTTGCGTAGCCCATATCGGGCAAGCCAATCTTCTGACATATCTGCTCAACCGCGTGGGAGATTCTGGACTCGATCCAAACGTAGAGGTCGCGAAGCGCCTCTTCACTGATCATACGTTGTAGTCCAGCCTCGATGAAAAGACCTTCGACTTTACCTACCAATGGCGTAAAGCTTTTATTTGCTTTCTTGCGGAGGGCGTACCGAGCTATGTCATCAACCCCAAGGGTTGCGCCATAATCCGAACGCTCAAGCAGCCAATTGATAATGTCGATCTCGGGTGAGGGTAGGCCAAGATCAGCCCACGTCGATCCACCAAAGCTTTGAGCGTGATCAATCGCCCAATGTTCATTTCCATCATAAATCATCTGGCCAAGATGACGATCACCATTCGCGATCAGCTGGTCGAAGGCGGCAACGAGATCAATATTCTTGAGCGCAGTGTGTAGTTGGGAGAAGTTGCCCAATCGCGCGAACGAGTGACCAGCAACTGCAGCGGTGCCAAATCCAAACATTCGAGATTCAATCGGAATGGGTGGCTTCGCGCGAGGATCAATCAGAACCAGGTATGGATCTGGGACCTTGACCCCCAAAGCCTTTCCGATAACGGAAGAGACCAGCTCGGCCTGAAGCTGTGCTCGGTTGTGGCAAACCTTCACGAAGGCCCGGAGGCTCGCCACGGCCTTATCTGGCCGAATATCCCCTACGAGTAGAGCCAGGTTATCCCTTCCCTCATCCAGATACAGCTTGCTCCCCCGCTGAAGGATTGCATATTGGATTCCTTTCACTTCCTCGAAAGCTCCGTAAGCAAATCGTTAATAAGGTTCCATGCGCGATCATCTATTTCACCGCGCTCTGCCAGACCAACCATTCGACTGATGACGGCTTGGGATTTTGGGGACGCTTTGTTTTTTGCAGACTTGAGCTGATCAAGAAGCGCGGAAAACTCGGCCTCATCGACCCCAATTTGCTCACTACTTCCGTCCAAATCACCTTTTTCAGCCGCTTTACGCATCAGACCTCTTCCGGTGGCCAGCCACATTGGCGACACCTTCAGATATTCAGCGGCCAACAGGAGATTTTGCCCCTCAATGGTCTTTGTTTTCCCTGAGATCCAGTCATTTACCGACGGCGCACGTATCCCACAGGCTCGCGCGAGTGCCGCCTGGGAGATTTTTGGCGGCCCAGCCATAACCTTTTTTAAGCGTTCTTGAAGTGTACTCATTAGGCGAGCCTAACACTGAGCATCTAAGGTATCCCTATTGACCTGAATGAAAGGTATGCCTAATATCTGTACCTATGCGAATAGCCGGAGAAATCAGGCATGAACCCCAATGAAATTATCGACGCTCTGGGCGGCACTTTCCGTGTTGCCGAGTTGTGTGAAGTGCGCCCCCCATCGGTGAGCGATTGGAGGAAATACGGCATCCCTAGGGCGCGAATGATGTTTCTGCGTGTAGCCAGGCCCGAGGTTTTTAAGGCGCTGGAAGCAGATGACTCAAAAAAAAACGCCGCGTGACATCCCTGTCCGCCATCCATGTACAGATGATCGTCTCTGCGCCCGCAGGGCGCCACGTAAAGAATTTCGAGGTGTTACATGCAGGAATTGATGAAGGCGATCTATGACGTGGTGGACGACCACGGGGCAGGGCGGATTGCAGAGGGTGCCAGCTTCTCTTCGAAGACACTGCTTTCCCAGAAAGCGAACCCGGACTACGACAGCCACAAGCTGAACGTCCAGGAGTTGCACCGGATTATGAAGTTCACTCAGGACTTCCGCCCACTGAAGGCATGGGCTGAGGCTTTTGGCTTCGACTTGGTGCCGAAGGAAAAGCCCGAGGGCATCAACCTCAACACAGCACTGCTGCGCCTGCACGCCGACCTGGCCGATGTGACCCGCCTTGCGTTCGACGCCCAGGCCGATGGTCGCGTTTGCTCTCGCGAGAAATCCGAACTGCTCAAGGAGGCTGAGGAAGTGATCGTCAGCCTGGAAGTGTTCAAGCAGTCCGTGAAGGCGGCCTGAATTACAGACACAAAAAAGCCACCGGACGAGGGTGGCTTTTTCTACAGCGGTAAACAACTGGAGCGAATCATGCACCAACACACAGAATCGATCAATAGCCACAACAATCTCGCGCCACGATTTTCACAATCGCAAAACGTGGCGCGGACAATGTCATCTCGGGAAATCGCCGATCTGGTCGAGGCCCGGCACAACGATGTCATCACCACCATCGAGCGTCTTTTTGCCAAAGGGCTTTTACGATCAGGTCGTAAAACTCGGCGTGAAGCCACTGGCGGCCGCCCCATCGATGTCTACGACCTGACCGAGCGTGACACGCATCTGGTTGTGGCTGGCTACAGCGATGAGCACCGCGCACGAGTTATCGACCGCTGGCAGGAACTGGAAGGGCAGGTTGCGCAACCACAACAGCTTTCCACCATCGAAATCCTGCAGATCGCCATGGAGTCTGAAAAGGCCCGCTTGATGCTCACCGCCCAGGTTGAGCAGCAGGCGACCAAGATCCACTCCCTGGAGAACCTGTTCAAGGAAGGCATGACACACACCCAGTTCTGCAAGGGCCTCAATGGGGTCAATGTCATGCAGGTGGGCAAGTACCTGGAAGCGCGCAGTTGGCTCTACAACGAGAGCAAGTCCGGGCTTCGCCACCGCGTTGGCTCGTACGCCCGCGACAAGTACATGACCGAGCACCAGCACGAAGTCACCCCGCACGGCAAAGACCCCTTCATCTCCTACACGCCGATCCTGCTTAAGAAGGGCGCCGCACGCCTTTATGACCTGTACCTGTCCAACGAACTGCCTATGAAGAAGACCTGGGACGGTCTGTTTACCCATGACAAGGCTCTACGAGGTGCAGCGTGAGCGTTCAATCCATGACCTGGGCCCTTGATCAGCGAGATATTCGTGACGCTACTGCGCGTCATGTGCTGCTCTGCCTGGCGAACTATGCAGACAAGAATGGCAAGGCCGCTTTCCCTTCCGCAAACAGCCTGAGCGAAGACACGGGCCTTTCCGTTCGTACCGTTCGCTACAAGCTCGACCACCTTGAAGAGATCGGAGCAATTCGTCTCGGTAATCAATCCATTGCTGCTGCCTACATTGACCGTCACGACCGCCGCCCAGTTGTCTATGACCTGTGCATTGAACGGGGTGCATCTCCTGCACCCGGTGATAAACGGGGTGCAAATGAAGACACAGCGGGGTGCAACTCAGAACACAACGGGGTGCAGCTCACGACCGAGCGGGGTGCAGGGGCTGCAGCCAATCCACCCTCTAACCATCCATTAACCATCAATGAACCGAAAGAGCAGGGCGCTGACGCGCCGCGCAAGCCTGCCAGGTTCGATCCGCTGACTGCCAAGCCGGAAAACGTAACCGTCGAAACCTGGGCTGACTGGTGCCAACACCGCAAGGAAATCCGCAAGCCACTGACCGCCAAGAGCTGCGAGCAACAAGCCAAGGCGCTGGCGGGCCATCCGACACCAGACGCGGTGCTGTTCACTTCGATTTCCAACGGCTGGACCGGTATTTTTCCTGACAAGCCATCCGCACCGAACAACGTCCACCAACTCCCGATCAGCCGCCACACCCTGACCGCTCCCCGCGATTACAAAGCAGGCACCAAGGAGAACGCCAATGGCACGTTCCGTCTCTGAACTCGGCCCGCACCTGGACCGCAAGTTTGGTGTTATTAGCCGCCAGCCGGCGCGCTGTGACACCCACGGCGATTACTCGGCGGTGATGCTCAGGGGCGGCGGCGTGTCGGGCTGCCCGATCTGCGCGAGTGACAAGCGCGACATGGAAGAGCTTGAGCGCAAGCGCTTTCAGTTCAGGACGCTGCAGCACGACGCCGCCAAGATCCCCAGGCGCTTCGCTGACAAGTCCTTCGCCGACTTTGTCGTGTCGTTGCCGGCCCAGCAGGTCGCTCTGGATGCCTGCATGGAGTACGTCGACAACTTCTCGAAACACAAGCGGCAAGGGCGCTGCATGTTGCTACTGGGTAAGGTCGGTACCGGCAAGACGCACCTTGCCACATCCGCGGCGAGCTCACTGATCAACGAGCACATGGTCAAAGCGATCTACCGCACTGTCGGCTCCGTCATCGGCGATATCAAGGCGACCTTCAGCGACAAGTCTGGCGAAACCGAAGCTCACATCATGCGTGAGCTGATTGGTGCTGACCTGCTGGTACTGGACGAAGTGGGGGCCACCAAGCAAAGCGAGTTCGAGTTGGCCACGCTGTTCAGCATCATCAACGGCCGGTATGAGCAGGGGCGCCCGATGATCATAGTCAGCAACCTGTCGCCGGCCGAATTGAATGATGCCCTGGGCGTTCGCTGTGTCGACCGTATCCGCGAGAACGGCTGCATTGGTGTGGCGTTCGAGTGGGAATCGCAGCGCGGCAAGGAGGGCTTCTGATGTCCGACAAAATCTCAGTCAACTGCCAGGCCAAGCTCTCTGAGGCTATCACCAAGTTGAGCGCCATGTACCGCGACAAGAAGTTCGTGGTGGTCTCCTTGCGCCCGGGCAAGGACCGCACGCTTGACCAAAATCGGTTGTGGTTCGGGATGTACAAGCGAATCGCCGAGATGACCCATATAGGCGACGCGGCTGACGCCCGGCGCTACTGCAAGCTGCACTTTGGCGTGCAGATCCTGCTGAACGAGGATGCCGGGTTTCAGGCCGAGTGGTATCGCGTCATGCGCCATCTCCCCTATGAAACGAAGCTGGCCATGATGGGCGAGTGTCATTTGTTCGGACCTGACGGTTTCCCGGTGACCAGCCTGTTCAACCGCGCCCAGGGCATCAATTACACCGACCGCATCGCCGCCTATTTCACAGGCCAAGGTGTGGTTTTCACTGATCTACTCAGCAAGGAGGCTGCATGATCGCCAAGCAACCCAAACCGAAGAAATGCAAGAACCCGGCATGCGGCGTCAGCTTCCCGCCGCAGCGACTGGGGCAGGCCGTGTGCAGCCCGAAATGCGGCCTGGCCATCAAGGACGTGAACCAGGCGAAGGCGCGCAAGTCGCTGGCCCAGGTTGAGCGCCGCGAGATCAAGGCCCGTAAGGAGAAGCTGAAGAGCCGCGGCGAACACATGCGCGAGGCTCAGCAGGCGTTCAACGAATACATCCGCACCCGGGACCAGGCCGCCGGGCACCTCTGCATCTCCAGCGGCAAGCCGTTGGACTGGAGCGGTAACGCAGTAGATGCGGGTCATTACCGCAGCGTCGGCTCCGCGCCGCACCTGCGCTTCGATGAGCGCAACTGTCACGCACAGAGCAAGCAGGACAACCGATTCCTCTCCGGCAATGCCGTGGACTACAGGATCGGCCTGATCGCGCGCATCGGCCAGAAGGCCGTCGACGCCCTTGAAGCTGACCAGAGCGTGCGCAAGTACACCGTCGAGCAGATCAAGGGCATCAAGACCTACTACCGGGAAAAGACCAGAGAACTGAAGAAGGGGATCGCAGCATGAAACTGATCACCGCAAGGCAGGTGTGGACTGAGGCTCAGCACGAATCTAACGCGTCGATCAGCGCTGTAGCCATCGACAGGGCGGAGTCGGCGCCACTGAAGACTGGCGGTCGAATCGGCAAGCGTGACGCGAAGTTCCCTGCGATGGGCAGCGAGAAAGGCGAGGAGGCGGGATCCTTCTCGGTGCCGGGGCAGCGCATCAGCATCAGCGAAACGCGGCGCACGTCTGCCGGCCGATCAACCGCCCGGGCAGCTCACCTGGCCACGATTGGCAAGGTGCTGCGGGCCATCGACACGCTCCCGTTCCAGGTGCAGCAGTTCGGGCACTACCTGTACCACCCGGCTATGAACATGCGGCACCTGCTGAACGCGGTGCTGCTGATCACCGCCAAGGCGGCACTGCCAGACCTTACTTCGGCCAAGCGCGTGAAGGCGCAGTACCTGGTTACCCTGGCCCTGCAATCGTACAAGGGGGAGGTCGCCGGGTTGGCAGAGTGGGGGCCGGCGCGGGTAGCCGCCGAGATGAACACGTTCTTCGGCGTGACCATCGATCCGAAGAACTGGACACGTGACTGGCTCGACCTGTGGGAATCTCTGAAAGAAGTGATAAAGGAAGTGGATATCCAGGCTCAACAACCTCTATGGCAGGTGATTCACTCGGAAAAAGATCAAGAGGCGGCATAATTATATTGACATGACGGGGTTTTGCGCGTACTTTTCCCATAGTGCACAAGTAACGCGAAACGCACACGAAACCCTGAACCCGGCCGAGAGCCGGGTTTTTCGTTCTGGTAATATCGAATGCTGCCTAATTCATGGAGCTGGGTATGCCAAGAGCAATATTTATCGATAACTGCGCTTTCGATAGGCTTTTTGAACTAGGTCTCGATCTCGCCCAGATAGGCGGGGATGAGTTCCGGTTTTATGTCACCGGGGAAGTGTTGATTGAGATCGACGCGATACCCGACACCAAGGAAAAGGAAGAAAAGAAGCGTTGGATTTCTAGGGTTGCCAGGAGCGAAATTGTTGCAGAAACTGGGTATTTTGGATTTGCCGAGGATCCTAATGCATACGGATTTGACCAAGGCTTCCTCGCCGATCTTTCACAAGTCGAATATCTCACAGAAACAACAGCAGAGCTCGGTCCAGCGCGGCCAACGGGGCTTCCTCGAAATCATACTGATCGCCTCCTGCTTTCCCATGCCATTATTTGGGCTGTCCTCACCGACGAGGCTCGCCTTGGAAATGGAACACTGATGAGTCTAGCGCTTGAACGCGGAGCTACCGTGATTCGGATGCGTGATTTTGATTCCGAAAATGAATCATTCACCGAGTTTTTGAGGCGACACTTTCCTGCTGAAAATGCTCAATGACGCCCTGAACTCATTCGGGTTTTTATTACCTGAAATTTACCTGTCAACAGGGCAGCCCTCGGGAAGGCCTGGACGTCGATGGCCGGTAGTGCAACGTACGGAAATAACATCGGGATCCCGTGCATCCTGATCTCACTGTGCTTCCAGGGTGGCGCGAGACAGCACTAGCGAGGTCGATGCGGCGGGGCGTCGACGCTGGGAAAGTCTTTGGCGGAGGGGGGGGCTGGAATCACTCGCCATACACTTTCATGACCTGGACGCTAATCCAGGTCATCAAGAACGGTATTATGGATAGGGTTTAAAGGCCCATTCGGCGGGGTAATTGACTGCTTGCTCTGCCAGAAACACGTGAGTCATTACTTGTGGATTCCCACCTTCCTTTTTCTGGCGGAAATGGTACGGAGGGATGTTGTGCTTGATGCCTTGTGCATCAATTTGTCCGTAGCCTGTCATTTTGACTTTAGCTTCAACATCAGCGGGTGTGATGTCGACTTTAAATCGCTTGGAAATAGCCTCACTGATTTCTTCTATAGGTATAGGTTGATTCAACTTCCCAAACTTGGCTTCGTACCAAAGATGATCGTAGATCGCTCGATCCAGATCAAAATCATTTTCGCTCATAAATTTCCATTTTCCTCAATGCCCTAGCCGTCATGGCGAGGGTTTCGCGCTTTCAATATCCCACGAATACTTTTACGGAGTCGAGCGCATGGAGTATCTACAGCGCCTGCTCGACAAGATCGACAGGTTCGAATTGCTGATTGCTGGCCTGGTTGGGGCCGTGATCGCCAGTTGGTGGCACAAGGACGACCTGAACGACTGGCGCGCCTGGATGATCTTCCTCATCACGGGCATGGCCTGCTCGATCTACCTCACTAGCATGGTCAGCACCTACCTTGGCGTGACCGAGCCGAAGATCGTCGCCGGTATTGGCTTCCTGCTGGGCGCATTCGGCGGTTCGCTCCTGGCGGCCATCAATCGAGCCATTAAATCCGCTGACCTCTGGGCGCTTATCCGCCAGCGGTTCGGGGGAGGCAATCCACCATGAATCTTGAACTGATCAACTCCATCGCCTGCGGACTTATCGCGCTGTGGGCAGCCTGGTGCGTACTGAGCGGGAAGGTGAGGGACGGGATCCTCGGGAAGCTGATCTACTCGGCCATCGCCATCAGCGGCTTTGTCGTAATGGCGCGCAGCCAGAACATCTTCTTCGGCCCGACCAGTGCTGGACTGACGCTGCATGTGTCCCTGGCCCTGGCCGGTGCCCGGCACATCTTCATGGTCACTTACTGGCAGCGGGTGAAGGTCTGGCTATGCCGGACGCTGAACTGTGAGCACTGCCTGCACTATGACAAGGCGCCAGGTGGTGTCGAGCGCCGGGGTAAGTAATCCGCGCCACGTTTTCGAATGCGCCAAATCGTGGCGCGGCATTGGAGCGAAAGATGAAGCTGATACTCAAACGGATCGAGAAGACCGTGCCTATACAGGCCCTTTGCGATGCCGAGCCAAAGCATGTCGGTATCGGTGAGCTCGGACCATTTGCCCTCCACACTGAAGACGGTCAGATCCTCCCGTGCCAAGTATCCACCAGCATGGCTAGCGAGCGCTCCAAGTGTGAACTCACCGTTGTTTTCAAGCTGGATGGCGACAAGATAAAGGTAGAGGGCGACGAATGAACAAAGTCACCCGCCTGCGCCACGCGCTGCCGATGAGCCAGGACATCAATGCAGCGGTAAACGCGCTCGACAAGGCCATTGCCGATGCCGTGGACGCCGCCAAGGCTGCCGGGCTGCCCCAGGGCCTGATCGTTGGGTTGCTCCACGGCCACGCACACGCACAGACACACCAGATGGTGACCTAATGACCGCCACCATCCACGACATCGCCGACCAGCGCCCGCACCTGATGGTGGTAGCCAGTGATGGTGCCCACGTAATCCCGCACGCCCTGGTTCAATCGGTGATCGCTGGCGACAAGCCTTCCTCGATCCTGACTGAGCCGGTGGTGAAGCGGATCATTGAAGAGTGGCTGCAAAAGCTCACCGAATAAGGATTCCCGATGACTACCAAGCAACCCGACTGGGAGGCAATCGAACGTGCCTACCGGGCTGGTTCGCTTTCCCTGCGTGGAATCGCCGACAAGTACGACACGAACGAAGGAACGATACGCAGCAGAGCGAAGAAGCATGGATGGCTGCGAGACCTTACTGATCAGGTTCGAGCCGCAACCAGTGGCAAGCTTTCACGCAAAGCTTCACGCACGGACGTCACGCAGTTGGATGTGCGTGAAGATGCCCAGATAATCGAAGAGGCTTCCACTGAGGCGGCTTCGATCGTTATCGCTCACAGGGCAGATCTGTCTCAGTGGCGAGCCATTGCGAACAAGCTGCGCAATGCGCTGCAAGGCATCGAAGTAAATGAGGACAACCTCGGCGAATTTTCGCGATCTCTGAATGCTGGTGTGGATGCTCAACTGAAAGTTATCAAGGGAGAGCGCCAGGCCTATAACCTGGATACTGAGGGTGGTCCGACTGATGCTGACGAGTTCACCAAGCTATTGGATGAGTTAGAAAAGGAAGGCTGAAATGAATCCCGAGCACTTAAAGCTGCTCCGGGACAAGCGATGGCGGTTGAACAACCTCTACTTCATCACGGACAAGCAGGGCAAGAAGGTCCGCTTCCGGATGACGGACGAGCAGATCGAGTACTTCGACGGGATGCACACCCGCAACATCATCCTGAAGGCTCGGCAGCTTGGCTTTACCACTGAGTGCTGCATCATCCAGCTGGACGCGGCGCTGTTCGAGTCGGCCAAGTGTGCCTTGATCGCTCACACCCTGAACGATGCCAAGCGCCTGTTCCGGGAGAAGGTCAAGTATGCCTACGACAACCTACCGGCGTTCATTCGCAGCAAGAACCCAGCAAAGAATGACGCGGCGGGCGAGCTTGTATTCAGTAGGGGCGGGTCGCTCTATGTGTCCACGTCCTTCCGGGGCGGCACGCTGCGTTACCTGCACGTGTCCGAGTTCGGGAAGATCTGCGCCAAGTTTCCCCACAAGGCCAGAGAGATCGTCACCGGCGCCTTCGAGGCTGTCGCCACCGATTGCTTCGTAACGATTGAATCGACGGCGGAGGGCCGGGCGGGCTACTTTTTCGACTACTCGCAGAGTGCGGAGCGCCAGCAGCTAGCTGGCGTGACCCTGGGCTTGCTGGACTGGAAGTTTTTCTTCTTCTCCTGGTGGAAGAACAAAGCCTACTGGCTTGACCCGACCGACGTGGTCATCCCGCAGCGCTTGACCGACTACTTCAACGAACTGTTCGCGAAGCACGGCATTGACACGAACCCCGGCCAACGCGCCTGGTACGCGGCCAAAGAGAAGACGCTCGGCGCGGACATGAAGCGGGAATACCCGTCGATCCCTGCTGAAGCCTTCCAGCAGTCGATCGAGGGCGCCTATTACGCTCAACAGTTCACCAAGCTGTATGCCGCTCAGCGCATCGGCACTCTGCCAAACAACAGCCACTTGCCGGTGATGACCATTTGGGACATCGGCGTGAGCGACTCTACCGCCATTTGGTTTGTGCGCCAGGTCGGTGAGCAATACCACGTCATCGATTACTACGAGAACTCAGGCGAAGGCCTGCGGCACTACATGAAGGTGCTTAAGGACAAGGGTTACACGTACTCCGAGCACTGGGGCCCGCACGACATCGAGAATCGTGAGTTCGGTAGTGATGCGAAGACGCGCAAGGACATAGCCCGAGAGGGTTACGAGATCGATGGCCAGGTTTACCGGATGACGTTCCAGGTTGTCCCGAAGATCGGGGTGGACGACGGCATCGAGCAGGCCCGCGAAATTCTGTCCAAGTGCGCCTTCGACGAATCGAAGTGCGAAGAGGGCATTGCCTGCCTTGAGAACTATCGCAAGGAGTGGGACGACAAGAAGGGCTGCTGGAAAGACAAGCCGCTGCATGACTGGACGTCTCACGGCTCCGATGCATTCCGGTACTTCGCTGTCGCCAAGAGCGCAAAGAAGCCGGTCAAATCAATCAAAATGGGATTCGCACGCTAATGGCAGACGTCACATACACCCGCCCGGAATACGACGCGGCACAGTCCCGTTGGCGGCTGGTGCGCGACGTGTGCAAGGGCTCCGAGACGGTAAAGGGGCGCGGCGATGTGTATTTGCCCAAGCCCAATCATCACGACACCAGTCCTGAGAACATCGAGCGGTACAAGTCGTACAAGCAACGCGCCGTGTTCTACAACGCCACCGGACGGACCAAGCACAGCCTGGTGGGAGCCGTGTTCCGCACATGGCCAACGCTGACTGTTCCCGGTGCGCTCGATTACGTGGCCACCGACGTCGACGGGCAGGGCGTGAGCGTTTACCAGCAGTCGCAGTCGGTCATCGGGCACCTGCTCGAGGTTGGTCGGCACGGCTTGCTGGTGGACTATGCCGCGGTGCAGGCCGGCACGGTAAGCAAGGCAGATGAACAGGCTGGGCGTGCGCGTGCGAACGTTGCGAGCTACCCAGCCGAATCAATCAGGAACTGGAAGACCCGCAAGGTCGGTGGTCAGCACCTCCTGAGCCTGGTGGTGCTGCAAGAATCCGTGGACGTCGATACCGATGATGGCTTCGGCAGCGAAAAGGTTACCCAATACCGCGTGCTGCGCCTGGATGAGGCTGGCGTCTATACTCAGGAAGTGTGGCAGGAGAGCTCAAGCGAGACTTCGATGACCACTCCGCCATTCACACCACTGAACGGCACCGGTCAGCCCTGGCGCGTAATTCCCTTTCAATTTCTCGGCAGCGAGAACAACGACACCAGCATCGATGACTCGCCGCTGTACGACATGGCCGTGCTGAACATCGGCCATTACTGCAACAGTGCGGACTACGAGGACTCGGTGTGGTTTTCCGGGCAGCCACAGTTCTGGATATCCGGCCTGGACGAAGCCTGGCGCGATCACCTTGAAGCCAACGGCATCTATGTCGGCTCCAGGGCTCCGCTGACGCTTCCTGCCAATGGGTCGTGTGGATTTGCTCAGCCTGAGCCCAACACGCTTGTAAAAGAGGCGATGGACGCCAAGAAAGAGGACATGGTTTCGCTCGGCGCCCGACTGATCGAGCGTGGTAGCGCGGTGAAGACCGCAACCCAGGCCGACAACGACAGCGCCGCCGAACACAGCGTTCTCTCTCTGGTTGTGAGCAACGTCAGCGAAGCGTACAGCCAGTGCCTTGAGTGGATGGCTGAGTTCGTAAACGCTCCCGGTGAAGTGGTCTACAAGCTCAACCAAGACTTCAGCCAGATCACTCTGGATCCGACGATCCTGGTGGCACTGTTCAATGCGGTGCAGGGCGGGAAGTTACCGGAAGGCGACTTCTGGCAATACCTGCGCGATCGTGGCGTGATCAACCCGGAGAAGACGGACGACGAAATCCGGGGCGAACTGGAAGCGCAAAGCACTGGGCCTGACCTGGATGACGACGAGGTAATTCCGAATGGCGGCAAACCAAGCAATCCTTGACGCCACCATCCGACACGCCGTTTTCCTGGAGCAGCTGAAGTCGGGGGAGGTTGCGAAGTTCGCACCCTTCCTCAAGGAAATTGACCGTTCGATCCGCGAGCGACTGACCCGGGCGGACCTGACGGATTACACCGTCGCGCGGCTGGAGCGGTTGCTGGGCGAGGTTGATAGCCTGCTGCTGGGAATCTTCGACCGGTATAGCGAGAAGCTGAACCTCGACCTGGTGGACATCGCCAATTACGAGGCCGAGTTTGAAGCGACCAGCCTGACCCGGGCGGCACCGGTTGGCGTCACCTTCGACGCGGCGGTGCCAGGTGCGGCGGCAATCAGAGCGGCAATCCTCACCAATCCGCTCAGCGTGCGCGGTGCCGATGGCGGAAAGCTGCTCAAGTCGTTCATTGATGGCTTCACCGCAACGGAGCGGCAACGCCTCACAGGCGCGATCAGGCAGGGCTTCTTCGAGGGCCAGACGAACTTCCAGATCATCAAGAACATTCGCGGCACCAAGGCGCTCCAGTACAACGACGGCATCCTAGCCACGACCAACCGCAACGCCGGCGCCATCGTGCGGACGGCAGTGCAGCACGTTGCCACCCAGGCGCGCATGGAGACGCTGAAGGAAAACAGCGACGTCGTGCAATCGGTGGAGTGGGTCAGCACCTTGGATTCGAAGACCACCAGCCAGTGCCGGACGCTCGATAAGCGCCGATTCAAGCTGACTGAGGGGCCGAGGCCACCGATCCACATCAATTGCCGCTCGACGTTGGTGGCGGTGACGCGCTTCAGCGCTCTGTTTTCTAAGGATGCCACTCGGGCTTCCATCGGTGACGCCGGCGCCCAGCAGGTGAGGGCAGACCTCAGCTATTACGACTGGCTCCAGCAGCAGCCGGCAGCGTTTCAGGACAAGGCTATTGGCCCTGTTCGGGCGAAGCTTTTCCGTGACGGCGGCCTGAGTGTCGAGCGCTTTTCTGAGTTGCAGCTTGATCGCAACTTTTCACCGGTGACCCTTGCACAGATGAAAGCTCTTGAGCCTCTAGCGTTCGAGCGGGCCGGGCTTTAGAGTGCTGAATTGTCATCACTTCGGACCGTAGGCGCTTGCATGAAATGGATGTTTTGGGCTTTTGCGCTACTTGCGTGTGTGGTTTCGGGATTTCTAGGGCTGACAGCTGGCATCAACTTGAATCCACTGTCTACTGTTAAATTCGTGCCAAATTGGGGGAGTCTGGCCGATTGGATCTCCGGTTTCGGTTCTGTTTCGGCGGCAATCGTCGCGTTGTATTTAGCCGACCTTCAACGCAGAAACAATACCGCTAAAATCGAGATTAGCCAGTATTACAACACGGATAATTTTACGCTTGATATTGTATCTACAGGCGAAAAACCCGCGATTGTAAGAGGGGTGTTCATTCGATCCCCTCATCACAAGAAACAAATTTTATTTAATCGATCTCCTTTGACTGGGTACAAAGAGATCGTAGGGCGCTATGAGTACGGAGAGACAAAACGGCTCACCGTCGATAGTCATCTTTACTTTGGACTTGCACTGGAACTCAAGAGGGAAATCGGTAGCGACGATTTCGATGGCTTACAGCTCGTCGTAGGTATAGGAATCGCCGAGGTAGTAGTGGAACTAGATCAAAGCCTTGCTAGTCGGCTCCACGAGCGAATTCAACCCCCTCAGCTTTAAAGTACGGTCAATTCAAACAAGCCTCGCCAAGTGCGAGGTTTTTTTATGCCCGCAGGCAGGGCCTGCACCAACGTCTCTGGGAGACAACCAATGTTGAAATTCCAACTGGATACCCTGGAAGGGGTAGATGAAGCCGTGCGCGCTCTTTACACCGAGAAGGACGGCAAGTTCGTACTCGGCATTGAGGGGCTGCCGCAGCAAGAAGATGTATCCGGCCTGAAAGCCAAGGTTGATGAGTTGCTCGGAGAGAAAAAGCTGGCCGAGAAGAAAGCCCGCGAAGCCGAAGAGCTGGCCCGCACCGAGCGTGAAGAAGCCGCTCGCAAATCCGGCAACGTCGAAGAACTCGAGCGTTCCTGGTCTGAAAAATACACCCGCCGCGAAGCAGAGCTGAACGGCATGCTGGAACAGGAGCGTGGGACGCTGAGTACTCAGATCCGGGATCTGACCGTCGGCCGTACCGCTACTGACATCGCGTCCGCTCTGGCAATCCCAGGCAGCGCCAAAGCCCTGTTGCCGCATATCGAACGCCGCCTGAGCGTCGAGCAGCGCGACGGGAAGCCTGTTGTGGTCGTGCTCGACCAGCAGGGCAAGCTCTCGGCGGCAACGCTGGATGAGCTGAAAGCAGAATTCGCAAACGACACGGCCTTCGCGCCGTTGATCGCGGGTAGCAAGGCATCTGGCGGCGGGGCTGCTGGTGCTGGAGGTGGCGGCGGGGCCGCAAAAGGAAAAATCGGCGGCACCAAAGAGGAACGACAGGCCGCGATCGCGAGCCGGTTCCCGGATCTCCCACAATCGTAAGGAAATAACTCATGTCCCTGTCGCAAATGCAGGTTTTCAACGAATACATCATGCCAGCGACTCTCGAGACGCTGGATCAGTTTCTCGCCGCTTTCAACGCCGCCAGCCGCGGTGCAATCGTGCTGTCTCCGGATGGCTTCACTGGCGACTTCCTCCAAGAGTCGTTCTTCCAGACCCTGGCCGCAGCCCAGCGCCGCGTGGATCGCTACAGCGCGAACGCGGCGGTTGCTGCAACCGATCTGACTGAGCTGAAGAACACTTCGGTGAAGGTCGCCGGTGGCTTCGGTCCGATCCGCTACGAGCCATCGCAGATGACTTGGCTGGAGCGTCCAACCGCGCAAGGCATCGAAGTCGCCAGTCGCGCGTTCGCTGAAATCCTGCTGAAGGACCAGCTGAACACAGCGATCGCCGCCCTGGTTGCCGCGATCACCGCCCAGGCCGCCGCGGTCAACGATGTTTCGGCTACCGCTGGCATCACCTACGCTGGCCTGAACAACGCACACGCGAAGTTCGGCGACGCAAGCCAAAACCTGGTCACCCAGGTGATGCAGGGCACGAGCTATCACAAGTTGGTTGGCCAAAACCTGGCGAACCAGCAGCAGCTGTTCCAGGCCGGCAACGTCCGCGTGGTGGACATTCTCGGCAAGATCTCCGTTGTGACGGATGCCCCGGCGCTGATGCAGACCGGCACCCCGAACAAGGAAATCATCCTGTCCCTGGTGCAAGGCGCTGCGCTCGTTCACGACGGCCGCGACATCATCAGCAACGTCCAGACCGTTAACGGCAAGGAGCGTATCGAAACCACCCTCCAGACCGACTACACCTTCGGTTTGGGCCTGAAGGGCTACACCTGGGACACCACCACCGGCGGCAAGTCGCCTACCGACGCCGAACTGGCGACCGGTACCAACTGGGACAAGACTGCCACCAGCATCAAGCACACCGCCGGTGTGGCTCTGATCGGTGATGCCTCCAAGTAACCCCTGACAGTCAGGCTGGGCCCGGTGCCCAGCTTGGCGAGGAAACGATCATGAGCAACAAGAACATCTGGTATCTGCCTGGTCCGTTCCATCAGTACCAGCAAGACGTGAAGGCTCTGGCCAAGGCGAATGGCTTGCGCATCATCGATGCGAGCGCTACCGAAAGTCGTGAAGATGCTGCCGGCGAAGTGCCCGACGTGACCATCAAGGAACTGCCTACCGTGCTGCTGATCGGCGGCGGTAATTCCAGTGTCGATATCGACGCCTTCCGCGCCGAGCTTGAGTCTGTCGGCCTGATCGTCGAGTCATTCGCTGATCAAGAGCTGGCGCGGCCCGAAGGCGAGCTTGGTCCTATCGCTGGCCGCCTGTTCCAGGTTTTCGAGGCGGTAAACGCCGGCGTGGAAAGCCTCATCCGTGAGCGTGATGGCGAAGCTGAAAAGGTTAAGGCTCTGCAACTGCAGGTAGACGATCTTCTCCAGCAAGCCGCCAAGGCTCGCCTGGACGACCCGGACGCGAAGGAAATCGCCGACCTGAAGGCTAAGCTGGACGAAGCCAGGGTCCCATACCGGGCCAATGCCTCGAAAGAATCCTTGGAAAAGCTCGTCGCTGATCTGCCCAAGGCCTGATAATGCTGGCTGCCGGTGACCCGGTGGCCAATTTTCAAACCATTCCAGCGAGTTGACGCATGACACTCATCATCGAGGACGGCACCGGCAAGCCTGACGCCGAAAGCTACGCGAGCGCCGAGGACCTGGCCATGTATGCCGTGAAGTTCGGCACGGTCATCCCCGTAGGAGTTCCCGAGCAAGAAGCGCTGCTGCGCCGGGCCGCCTTGGCAATGGATGGCATGACCTGGAAGGGGCGCAAGACGAACAGCGAGCAGGCACTGTCTTGGCCGCGCCGGGAAGTACTGCTGGATCATGAGATCAAGCCGAACAACTACCTGCCGGCGCGCATCCAATACGGGCAGATGGCCCTAGCAGCAGAGATTCATCAGGACGACATCGACCCGGTGGAGAAGCGCAAGGGCGCAGTGCTGCTGGATCGTGTTGAGGGCGCGGTGACGCGGCAATATGCGGCTATCCCGTCCACCAGCAACCGGCTGTTGCCGGCGGCTCCAGATCGGCCGAGCGCAACGCAGTTCGCCGACTACCTACAAAAGCGCGGACTGTTCGCAATCCGCGCATAGGAGCAACGGAGACCACCATGGCCACCTTCTACGACGAAATGGCCGTGATGGCTCTGGAGATGATCACAGAGTTCGGCCAGCCCGTGACCATCAGCAAGACGGTGCCGGGCGAGTATGACCCGGAGACGGGCGGGGAAGCGCCAGGCGCCACTGTTGAGCAAATCGCCCAGGGCATCCTGCTCGACTTCACCGGCCAAGAATTTCAAACCAACAGCCTCATCAAGCAAGGCGACAAGAAGCTCAAGATCGCTGCGCAGGGCATGGCCTGGGTTCCGGGCTTGCTAGACAAGGTTGTCGCTCAGGGCCGCACCTGGTCAATCGTCCCGCCACTGAAAGAGGTAAATCCCGCCGGTACACCGATCCTGTATGAGCTGCAGGTGCGGTCGTGAGCCGGGCAGGCGCCGGACAGTCCGGCAGCTTCGCTCTGAGCCTGGCTGAGTTTGCCGCCCAGGCTACCGAAGCAATCGACGCAAGCCTGCGCGAGATCATCATCGAAGTCGGTAGCAGCCTGATCCGCATGTCGCCCGTGGGTAACCCGGAGATCTGGGCGCAGAACGCAGTGGCCACCCAGTACAACAAGGCCGTCGACGATCACAACAGCGCACTGCGCAGTGACCCGGCCAACCTCACGAAGGGTGGCAGGCTGAAGAAGGGCCGCAAGCTCAACGACGGCATGGACCTCAATGCGCCAGAAGGCTACGTCGGAGGCCGCTTCCGTGCGAACTGGCACATCTCGCTGGGGGTGGTCGAGAACGTAACCTTTGACGAGGTAGACCCAAGCGGCGCCGAGACTACCGCGGCACTGGTCGCAGCAATGAGCGACTTCACCGCCGGCCAGATGGCCTACATCATCAACAATTTGCCCTACGCGATTCCGCTGGAGTTTGGCCATTCGACCCAGGCCCCCGGCGGCATGGTCCGGGTAACTGTGGCTCGCTTTCAGCAGATCGTGCTGGAGGCCATCAGGAACAACCAGGTATGAGTCACGCAATCATCGCCTCGATCTACGAGGCAAAGCTGATCGCCTGGAACGCTGCCAGGTCGGAGAAGCTGAAGATCGTCTTCGAGAACACGGCCTACACGCCGGCGGCGGGCGAGACCTACTTGCAAGCCTTCACTATCCCGGGCGACACCGCGAGCAACACGCTCGGCGGTGATCACCGGCTGTTCACCGGCGTGTTCCAGGCCAGCATCATCGCACCGGCGGGCACGGGTAAGACCAAAACGAACCCTATAGCGGCTGAACTGACCGATCTGTTCCCGCTATACGCCAGGGACACGAAGGGCTCTGTCGTCGTGGTGACGATGTCGCCTGTCGACCAGGGCCCCGGCATCACCGGCGATTCCACCTACACCGTCCCGGTCTCGTTCTTGTACCGAGCCGACACGAACTGATCCCGCCCACTGGGCAAACCCACGAACCCGCCATTGAGCGGGTTTTTTCATATCTGCAAAGAGGAAATACCCATGGGCTACAAAATTCCGGACGGCGGCACCTTCCAGCACGGTGCCACCTATGGCCCGGACATCCCGTTTTCGGCACTGAGCAACGCGGCTGAGGCCGTGGCCACTGTGACTGGCGGCACACTGTCGGCTGGCGACATCGTGATCGTCACATCCGGCTGGACTCGCCTGGGCAACCGGGTTGTTCGTGTGAAAGCTGCCACTGCCACCGCCATCACCCTCGAAGGCATCGACACCACCGATGTGCAGGTCTACCCGGCCGGCTCCGGCATCGGTTCGCTGAAGAAGGTGCTGACCTGGGTGCAGATTCCGCAAATCACTGACGTGGCTTTCGCCGGTGGCACCCAGAACTATCTGGACGTGGTGTTCCTGGAAGACAAACAGGGCCGCCAGATGCCAACCGACAAAGCGGCGGCCAGCTTGGCACTGACCATTGCGGATGACCCGGGCCAGGCATTCAACGCCATCCTGCGTGCAGCGGATGCCAGCCAGACCATTCAGGCTGCGCGCCTGAACCTGCCGGGTAACGACACGCTGTTCTACGGCGCCTTCACCTCCTTCTCCAATCAGCCGACTGTGTCCCGCAGCAACTTGCTGACCCGCACCGTCAACCTGGCGCTGCAGGGCGAACCGACCCGTTACCTGACTGCGGTGGCGTAACCCATGGCAAAGATCAGAATCGCCCAAAACCCGACGTTCAAGGCCTTCGTGTCGATCCCTATCGTTGGTGGTGAGCCCGAGAAAATCGAGTTCACCTTTAAGTATCGGGATCGCCTGGGGCTTGCCGCTCTGTTTGATGAGTGGAACCTGAAGCGCGATGAAGCTCGGACCGCCCTGGGTGAAAGCCCAACGCTTTCCGAAATCGTTGCTGCCGACACTGAGCAGCAGTCGCAGCAGATCAAGGACCTGGTAGTCGGCTGGGGCTTCGACGACAAGTTCGACGACAAGAGCATTCGGGCGCTGGTGACCTCCTGCCAGGGCGCCGCTGAGGCGGTCGTGAATGCCTACCAGAGCGCATTCAATCAGGCCCGCTTGGGAAACTGACGGACGCCGCCCGCGCTCTCTACGCGCCGGCGGTACCTTCTGAGTTGATGGGCCTGTTCGGGCTCACCCCGAGTGACCTTGAAGAGGTGACCGAGGTCTGGCCCTGCAACTGGCCGGCGTTCTTCCTGTTCAACCGGATGTCGACTCAGTGGCGGGCGGGCGCCGGTGGCGCGATCGGTCTCGACTACACCTGCATCCGCGACGTGGCCGGGTTCCTCGGCATCAAGAAAAAGAAACTCGCTGAAATCTTCCCTGACCTTCAGGTGCTGGAAGGCGAAGCCCTGCGCGTTATGGCGGAGGAAAGGGAAAACAGCCCGTAACCACGGGCACTTATTCAAGGTGAGTCGATGAACATTGCAGAACTCGGCGTCAAGATCGACTCGGCCGATGCAATCCAGGCGAAAACCAGCCTGGATGAGATGGCGAAGGCCGGTGGCCGGGCCGAGCAATCCGCTGCCAGCCTGATGAACGAAATGCAGGCGCTGGAGAAATCGCTTTCCACCAGCGCCAAGACCACACAGGACCTGGCAAAGCAGCGTGATGCCCTGACGAAGCTGACCAAGACCGGCGCCTATGGCGAGGCCGAGGCGGCGAAGATATCGGCGCAGCTCGATAAGCAGCAAATCGCGCTGGCCAAGTCTGCGATGGATGAGCAGAAAGCGCTGAACAGCCTGTTGGGGGCGATTGACCCGGCTCGCGGCGCGCTGGCCAAGCTGGACACACAGGTCGAGCAACTGGGCAAACATCTGGACGCCGGCCGCATCAGCCAGGATCAGTACAACACTGCCCTGAGTAAGATCGACAAGGACTACGCCAAGCTCGAAAAGACAACCACCAGCTTCGACAAGCTGCGCCTCGGCACCCGCCAGGCGCAGGAAAACGTCGTGCAGTTGGGCAATGCGCTTTCCTCGGGCGACTGGGGGAGTGGTGTGCGTGCGGTTGCGCAACTGGGCGCCGGGGCCGGGGCAGGCGCTGCTGGGCTGCTTGCCATTCTAGGGCCGCTGGCCCTGGCCACCGCAGCCGTGGGCGGCTTGGCCGTTGGCTATTACAAGGGTAGCGAGGAGCAGGACAAATTCCGTGAGTCCCTGGTAACCACTGGGAATGCCGCTGGCACAACCTCGTCATCGCTTGCGGCCATGGCGAAGCAGGTCAGCACTACCATTGGCACTACTGGTTCGGCAGCGGCGGTTCTGGCGCAGTTGGCGGGCTCCGGGAAGATCGTCAGCGGTAGCTTCGAACAGATTGCTATTGCGGCCCTCTCGTTCGAGAAAGCCACCGGCAAAGCGGCATCTGAAACCGTTCAGGAATTTACTAAGCTGGCTGATGACCCGGTAAAGTCGGTCGTTGCGCTCAATGACAAGTACAACTTCCTCACAGCCGCTGTGTACACCCAGATTCGGGCCTTGCAGGAGCAGGGCGATACGCTGGGCGCCCAGCAGGTGGCAGAGGGGGCATACGCAGATGCGCTGATCGAGCGTGCTGGCACCATCACCGGCAACCTGGGCACGGTCGAAAGCGCATGGAATGCAGTTAAGGGGGCCGCCAAAGGTGCCTGGGACGCAGTGCTTGATATCGGGCGCGAAGATACCTTCGACGAGAAGTTCGAAAAGCTCGCCGACCGTCTGAATACGCTACGTAACGCTAAATCTAACCCGATGATCCTGGGCGACAACCCGGACATGATGATGCTCAGTGGCGGCGAGGCCGGAGCCCAGAGCGACATCACCTCCTTGTTGCAGAAGGAAGTGGATGATCAGGCGAAGGCCCGGCGTGAAATGTTCCAAGCGCAGGATATTCGTGAGGGCACGAAGGCCTATGAAACGCTGCAAAGCAACCTCGACGCGACGGCATCAAAGTCCACGAAGCTGACCAAAGCGCTTGAGGAAAATCAAAGGCGTATCGCTTCTGCGCGACAGGCAGGCTACACGTTCACCGCCGCGGAGGAAGCGGCTTTAGAAAAACAGACCCGCGACAAGTTCAAAGACCCAAAAGCTGCTGCCAATCAGGTCGACCTGACCGGTTTCAACAACGCCAAGAACAACCTGGCGGCCATCGTTGATGAGTACAAAAACACCCAGAAGCGACTGGACGCCGCGGAGAAGGCCGGGCTCATTTCTCAGGCCGATTACGCGCTGAAGCGTGAAGCCCTGATCGGCAACCAGCGCGACGAGGTGACCGCAGCCTATGAGGCCGAGATTGCCGCGCTGGAGGCCGTCAAGGGCAAGAAGGCGACAACGGCCGCCCAAAGCATCCAGCTGGACCAGAAGATCGCTGACGCGCGCGCAGGGATGGTCAAGGCGCAGAAAGAGGCCGACAGCCAGCTTGAGGTTTTGGCCACCAACGAGACCGGGCGCCTGGCCAAGCAGGAACGGTCGATCACCACCTACGTGCAGGCCCTGGCTCAGCAACAGCGAGCCTTGGAGCTTGCCGGCCAACGCGCAGTACTCGGCGTGGGCCAGGGAGATCGCCAGAACGCACTGAACGGCGAACTGAACAGCCAGCAAGACCGGTTTGCTCAGCAGTCGTTGGAGTTGGCCAACCAGAAGTCCGACCCGTCGCGCAACATGTCGGAGGAAGAGTTCACCCGCAAATCGCAGGCACTCGCCGATGCGAACAAGAAGGCCACCGACCAGATCCGGCAGAACTACGCGGATGTGGAGGCTGCCCAAGGAGACTGGACGAAGGGCGCTACTTCGGCCTGGGACAACTATCTGGATTCGGCGAAGAACATTGCCGGCCAGACCAAAAGCCTGTTCGGCAACGCCTTCAGCAGCATGGAGGACGCGGTCGTCAACTTCGCAATGACCGGTAAGGCATCGTTCTCGGACTTCGCTAAGTCGATCCTTGCGGACATGGCGCGCATTGCTACTCGTCAGGCGAGCTCGGCATTGCTGAGCAGCTTGGTGGGCGCAACAGCCAGCTACTTTGGTGGCGGCGCCGGGAACGGTCTAGCTGCTGGGTCTGCCGGTGCCGCTTCGTCAAATCTTGGCGCTTCAGCGGGTGGCTACTCAGGCTCGTATTTTCCGCAAGCCAAGGGCGGCGCATGGTCTGGCGGTGTGCAGATGTTCGCCGACGGCGGCGCATTCACCAACTCTGTCGTCAGCAAGCCCACGGCGTTCGGTATGGCCAACGGAAAAACCGGTGTCATGGGCGAGGCGGGCGATGAGGCAATTATGCCGCTCACTCGTACAGCCAACGGCAAGCTTGGTGTAATGGCCATGGGCGCCGGCGGTGCAGGCGCGACGCAGATCAATGTCGAGGTGCATATCGACGGTGACGGTAACGCATCTTCCTCGGCTGACGCTCCCGGCTACGACCTGTTTGGCAAAGAACTGGCTGCGTTCGTCGAGCAGAAATATCAGCAGCTGCGGAACAAAGACATGGGCCAGGGTGGCGTGATCAATAAAGCAATTAAGGGGCGCTGATGGCAATCGAACGATTTACCTGGGCGACGGAGAAGGGCGCGGAGGGTGATATCACTCAGCGCGTCCGCTCCAAGCAGTTCGGTGACGGCTACGAGCAGTCGGTCGAGGATGGTCTCAACAACCGGTCGCAATCCTGGCCGGTGACTTTCACCGGTTTGAAGGGGCGCATCAAAGACATCATGGCATTCCTCGACCGGCACAAGGGGGCAAAGGGCTTCCTTTGGGAGCCGCCCTTGGGCGAGCTGGGCCTCTACAAGTGCAAAGGCTACAAGCCAGTGCACCGCGGCGGACAGGTCTACGCCATCACCGCGACCTTCGAACAAACCTTTCACCCCTGAGAGAACCACCCATGGCACTGATCACGGACATCCAGAAACTGGAGCCCGGCGCCGAAATTCGCCTGTTCGAAATTGACGGGACCGAGTACGGCGCGGATTACCTGCGCTTTCACGGGCACGCCATTCCGCACACGCCCGAGGAGCTGCTGGCCTACGAGCATTCGGAGGAGGACCTGCCGGCCAAGTCGATTTGGTGGCAGGGCGCCGAGTACGCGGCTTGGCCGGTGCAGATCGAAGGAATCGGATCCAGCAGCGACGGCACAGCCACCAGGCCGACGTTTGCCGCCGGCAACATCAATGGGCGCGTCACTGCGTTGTGCCTGGCCTTCGAGGACATGCTGAAGTTCAAGCTGACCGTTCGCGAGACCCTGGCCCAGTACCTGGACGCGGCCAACTTTCCCGAAGGCAACCCAACGGCCGATCCGACACAGGAAGGGCTGGAGATCTGGTATATCGACCAGAAAACCAGCGAGGACGGCGAGGCGGTGGTCTGGGAGCTGTCTTCCCCGGGCGAGATCGATAACCACGGCCTTCCCGGGCGCCAGATGACCACGTTCTGCCACTGGGCCATGACCAATGGTTACCGAGGGCCGGACTGCGGATACACCGGCGCGTCCATGTTTGACGATGAGGACAATCCCACGGATGACCCGGCCAAGGACCAGTGCAAGGGTTGCTTGTCGTCCTGCAAGTTGCGCTTCGGCGAGAACAACGAACTTTCCTTCGGCGGATTCCCCGCCGTGTCCCTCATTGCCAGGAGCTGACCATGCGCAAGCACATCATTGCGGCGATCCAGGCGCATGCGGCGGCCCAGTACCCGAAAGAGTGTTGCGGCCTGCTGCTGGCCATCGGGCGCAAGCAGAAGTATTTCCCGTGCCGGAACATTGCCACCGAGCCGAGCGCAGAGTTCCGGCTTGATCCCGAGGACTACGCAGCTGCAGAGGACTTGGGCGAGGTGATCGGCATCGTTCACTCCCACCCGGACGCTACCAGCAGGCCGTCACCGCATGACTTGGCCATGTGCGAGGTTACGGCCTTGCCCTGGCACATTTTGTCGTGGCCCGAGGGCGACATGCGCACGATTACGCCAACGGGCAGCACGCCACTGCTCAGGCGGCCGTTCGTGCACGGTGCCTGGGACTGCTGGCAGGTCTGCGCTGACTGGTACCAATGGGAATGGGGGCTGGAGTTCGAAGCCTTCCAGCGCACTGATGGCTGGTGGGAGAGTGCGGAGAACGCCAGCCTGTACGAGCAGCACTACGAGGCCGCCGGCTTTGTTCGCGTTGACCGACCTCAGCGTGGCGACCTGATCGTCATGCACGTCGGGCGGACGGTTCACCCGAACCACGCCGGGATTTACCTGGGCAATGATCCAGCTCTTCCTGGTGAAGAGTCGAGCGCCTTTGGGCCTGGCCCATTCCTACTGCACCACCTGTACGGCAGGCCGTCCGAAATCATAGTTTTCGGCGGCCCGTGGCATGACAGAACGCGACTGGTTCTCAGGCATAAAGATGCAAAACAACCAACATGACGCGGCACGGCCGCAGGAAGGTCTATGACATTTCCGACTGATGCAGAAGTGGTGGAAAACGAAGATAGGCGAGATTGTGCTGATGCCTATCTGGCAGTTGCTGATGACGCAGCTGCTAGACAGGCACATTCAATTAGAATCGCCCTTCGGCAGCTGCTAGAAAGTTCCCAATCATCTTGTTGTAGTGCTCCTCATTGAGCGTCCCGTTTCCTCGATCGACATCGGAGAAAAATTGAAGTGCGTCTCGAAAGGCGGTGGTGTTGAGATCACCGGACTTCTTCAGGCTCAGAATTAGTGCGAGCAATGCGGATGTGTTGGCAAGGTGCCCGGCCGCTGCTGCGAACTCGTTTTCGCTCATTTGACCTCCAGGTCATAAACGCGCCGATATTGGCGCAACCCCAGTCCTCGGGCTTGCAGGCGTAGGACTGGGGAATCCTTGCGTGAAGGCAGGAGGCTACTATGGAGGGTGATGGGATGTTAGTGGGGATTCGTACAGTATCCGAGGGATACAACTTCCCTTCGGAAAGGGGCATGCTGTTCTAGGTCGTGAATTTTTTTGGGGGGGAAGGCTGAGTGAATCGGAAGCAATTCATAAAGTCGCATGGAGCTACTTGTGACAACTGGACGTGGAGTTGGTCGTTCGTTAATCACATGGATCGAATTGTAATATTTGGGGCTTGGGAGAACTGGGCAATTGGCAATGAGGTATTGATCCTGGATGAGGGGTGGGAGCGAAGTCATGCCGGCAGAAAGCAATCGGGCTATCCTCAGGCCAGGGAGCACATTCGCTTAGTTGAAGATGAAGGATATGCTTTAAAAACATTCAAAATGGTCAACTCCGACGCACGCAAAGATGATAGTGGGCGCGGGCCATCGAAAATTGCAAAAATTGATGAGAATCTAACATCGAGAAATCTCAAAAGGATCGGCAATCAGTGGTTCGGCATAAGCCAGAGTTCGCATGGTGATGCGATCTTAGTCGATGATACGTTTGATGATTTGCCGGGAGTAGACAGCACAGAGATTGGTAGCGACGGCGGGTTACGTCAGTTGGTGATGAGGTCTCTTGTAAAGCGCGATCCTAGAGTACGCAGGAAAGTCATTGAGCGCGCGATAGACGGTTGCGAACGTGAATCATGTCTGGACACCCGGCGGTACAGAGGGTTTCTGGACGTTCATCACATCCTGGGTGTAGAAACTAGCGACAGAGTCTGGAACTGTGTCGCCCTTTGCCCGAACTGTCATCGTGAAGCGCATTACTCTCCTGACAATGACAAAATTAATGCTGAACTACAGGCATTCGCGGCGAAGTATGCCAATTAGGCCAGTCAGAGTTGGGGATGGTGTTTGTTCGTGCGGACAATGCCGCGCGCGAGGCTTTTTGCGTCCACTCCCGCAGTGCTACAGTCCCGCCAAACCAACGAGGGAAACAAGCGTTCAATGAATCATGAACTCTGGCTTGAGCCCGACGGATGTCAAACATTTTGTCTTGCTGGCCCTTACGGAGAAGGTGCGCGCGGGCTGCTGGAACCAATGTCAAAACTCATTTGGCAGGTCGAAGCCTCCAGTTATTTTGAAGCAATGAGCAAATACTATTCGTACATGGACTGGGGAGATTACACGACCGAATTTCCTGAGCATGACAAGACCTCATATAAGGATCTTGGCTGGGAGTGAGAAAAGCTCAGCCGATCGCATTCCATCCACACTGGATGCCTGGACAGGGGCGGAATTGTGGTTTGTCCGTTCTTGGTCAAAAATGGTCATTCCACCTGCCTGCCAAATCAGGGACGATTCAGTATGAGTAGTTTAAAAAGCCCGAGATTCAAAAAAATGAGGTCTCTAATTGCGATAGTGTTGGTCGTCGTGATAGCAGGGTTTGTGCTGAGATACTACGAGGCAAAGGATGAGGCTAATATTGCGTTTCAGGAGTATTTACGTTCAAACCAACAGGTGATTACTCAGATAGGTAATGTCGCTTCCTTAACCTTGTTGAAGCGGTTTGTATACGATGAAAGTGACACTGGGCCAGGTTTTCATCTGTACCTTTACTTGGTCAAAGGCGAGCATGGGAGCATGACTGTAGAAGTCAAAAGGATCGAGGGGAACTCGCAGATTGTGATCAGTGATATACAGCAGTAGCTGAATCGCCCCGAATTTCGTAGGAATCCTGGTGGTCGGCTATTGGCCGATGGCTGTCCTTGGAGTAGCCCAGCCCCGCGCTGGGCTTTTTGCATCTCCCCCGCAGTGCTACAGTCCCGCCAAACCAAAGAGGGAACGACATGCGAGTTTTGATAGCGGCGGTCGCAGTGGCGATGTTGGCGGGGTGTGTGTCGCCCAGTGACCTGCGCACGAACACGCCTACCGTCAGTGCGACGACGAAAAAAGAACCGAAGAAGTATGCCCTGTGCGTATTCCCTCACTGGCAGGACGCAAGGTCTGAGGCGACGATGTCGGAAACTGAGAACGGATACCGCCTTGTGATTGGCGCGATGCAGTTAACGGACGAACTGCTTGAGATCAACAAGACCTCCAGCGGCAGCTCTGTTGTCTTTTATCAGCGATCCGCCTGGGCCCCAGGAGTTGGCCGCACAGCAATCGAAGCAGCGGTCCGCAACTGCCTGTAAATCAAATCAAATATACAGCCCGCTTCGGCGGGCTTTTTGTTGCCTGGAGAAAAGCATGTCAGCGCTCGCGATCAACTACCAACCCATGACCACGATTTTGCTTTACGGGCAGCTAAGGCAGTTCGGTAGATCGTTCCGACTGTCCGTGCGGTCGCCGGCGGAAGCGATAAAAGCGCTTTGTGTGCAAATCCCAGGCTTCGAGCGGTTTCTGTCCAATGCGAAGTCAAGAGGGATTGAGTTTGCGGTGTTCCGCGGCGTGAAGCCTTTGTCCGAGGGCGAGTTAGCGTTCACGGGGGCAGGAGAGATTCGTATAGCCCCAGTAATAACTGGCAGCAAGCGTGCGGGCCTACTGCAAACAATCATCGGTGCAATATTGATCGCCGTCTCGTTCATCCCTGGCTTTCAAGTGTTGATGCCCATAGGTATCAGCCTCGTTGCCGGCGGTGTAATCCAGATGCTGAGCCCTCAGGCCGGCGGCCTGAAGACCAGCGCTGCGCCCGAGAACACACCCGGCTACGCCTTCGGTAGCGCCAAGAACACCACCGCATCAGGCAACCCTGTTCCGCTTTGCTACGGCAAGCGACGGGTAGGAGGCGCGATCATCAGCGCCGCTATCTACGCCGAAGACCAGATGTAGCCAACACCTGAAGCACCGCAGCCGCCCATGAGGCGGTTTTTTATTGCCTGGAGAAAAGCATGGGCGCAGCACGCAAGATTGATATCCACGGCGCCAAGGGCGGCGAAGAGAAACCAAAAACGCCAACTGAAGCCCCGGACAGTCTCCGTTCTGTCGCCATCGCCAAGATGCTGATCGCCATCGGGGAGGGTGAGTTCGAAGGCACGCCAACCGCCAAGGACATCTATCTCGACAACACCCCTCTGCAAGACCCTCAGGGCAACATGAACTTCCCGAACGTTAAGTGGGAATGGCGCACCGGTGCGGTGGACCAGACCTATATCCAGGGCATCCCGTCGATCGAGAACGAAACCACCATCAGCACCGAACTGCGTAGTGGTACTCCTTGGGTTCGTGCAATCAACAACGTCCAGCTTTCGGCAGTGAGGGTTCGCTTCGCCTGGCCAGCGCTCCAGTCTGTGGACGCCGGCGGCAACATCAACGGGTACCGGATTGAGTACAAGGTTGAACTGGCAACCGACGGCGGCGCTTACCAGCAGGTGCTGAGCGAGGCTGTCGACGGTAAGACCACCAGCGTGTACGAGCGAACCCGCCGAATCGATTTGCCAAAGGCTACTTCTGGCTGGCTGATGCGTATCACGCGACTGACGATCAACCAGAACAACAACAAAATCTCCGACACTATGCAGATCGCCGGCTTCACTGAGGTGATCGACGCCAAGTTGCAGTACCCGAACACCGCGCTGCTCTACATTGAATTTTCCGCCGAGCAGTTCCGGAGCATTCCGGCGGTGACCGTCGAGACCAAGCTCAAGAAAATGCAGGTACCGAGCAATTACGACCCGGTGTCGCGTTCATACACTGGGATCTGGGACGGCACCTTCAAGCAGGCTTGGACCGATAACGCGGTTTGGATGACCTACGACATCACCACGGCCGATCGCTTCGGCCTGGGCCGCCGCATCAAACCGTGGATGGTCGATAAGTGGGAGCTCTACCGAATTTCCCAGTACGCGGATCAACTCGTGCCAGACGGTAAGGGCGGCATGGAGCCCCGCTTCATCTGCAACCTGAACCTGCAAAGCAAGGCAGACGCCTGGTCGCTGCTGCGCGACATCTCCGCGATTTACCGGGGCATGACTTATTGGGCCCAAGGCCAAGTATTCACGCTGTCGGATATGCCGCGCGCCACTGACTTCGACTTCGCCTATACCCGGGCGAACGTCATCGATGGCAAGTTCACCTATTCCAGCGCGTCGGAGCGCACCCGCTACAGTCGGGCCCTGGTCAGCTACGACAACCCGCTGAACAACTACGACACCGACGTCACGGCCGTGACCGACCAGAAGCTGCAGCGGCGCTACGGCGACAACCCGCTGGAGATCAGCGCGATCGGCTGCACGCGTGAGTCGGAGGCGCAGCGCCGCGGCAAGTGGGCTTTGCTCACCAACTCCAAGGACCGGGCTGTCACCTTTAAGGTGGGCCTGGACGGGCGTATCCCGCTTCCCGGCTACGTCGTTCCGATCGCGGACGAGCTGCTGGCTGGCCGGCCCGTGGGCGGGCGCATCTCGGCGGTGAACGGAAAGGTCATCACGCTCGACCGTGACACCCAGGCCAAGTCCGGTGACCGGCTGATTCTCAACCTGCCTGACGGTAAGTGCGAGGGGCGCACCGTGCAACTGGTCAGTGGTCGCCAGGTCACGGTCACCACGGCGTACTCCGTGGCACCTGAGCGGGAACTGGTGTGGGCTCTCGACGCTGACGACCTGGCCATCCCGCTGTACCGGGTTACCAGCGTTTCCCGGCCAGAGCCTGGCGTGTTCGAAATCTCGGCTGTGCAGTACGACCCGAGCAAGTTTGCGCACATCGATACCGGCGCCCGGCTGGAAGAACGGCCGATCAGCGTTATTCCGATCACCGTAGTTCCAGCACCGGCCAGCGTCACGCTGACGTCGAGCTATGCCGTAAACCAGGGCATCGCCATCAACACCATGAACATCTCGTGGCCCGCGGTGAGCGGTGCGGTCGCCTACGACGTGGAGTGGCGCAAGGACAGCGGCAACTGGATCAAGGTGCAGCGGACAGGTTCGACCAGTGTTGACGTCACCGGCATCTACTCGGGCGCCTATTTGGCCCGGGTCCGCTCGGTGAGCGCCTTCGAGATATCGTCGATCTGGAAAAGCTCAAACCTGACCAACCTGAAAGGGAAGGTCGGCCTGCCGCCGGCAGTGTCGTTCCTGACCACCACCAGTGAGCTGTTCGGCATCGGCATCAAGTGGGGCTTCCCTGCTGGTGCCGAGGATACCCAGCGCACCGAGCTGTGGTATGGCCCTGCAAACAATCTTGGAGCCGCTACCAAGCTGGCCGACCTGGCATATCCGCAGGCTGACTACCGCATGCAGTCGCTGTTGGCGGGCGCTCGGTTCTTCTTCTGGGCGCGCCTGGTGGACCGGACCGGAAACATCGGGCCGTTCTATCCGGTGGTGAACGGTGTGATTGGGCAGGCCAGTTCGCAGGCCGGCCCCATCCTGGACTTGATTGCCGGCCAGATTGGTAAAACCGAACTGGCTCAGGAGTTGGTCAAGGAGATCGAGTTGATCTCCGGCGACGGTCCGGGGTCTGTGAACGATCGCTTGGAGCAGGCCAAGCAGGAACTGGAAGACCTGATCGATCAGATCACGGACGCCCTGGTCTACGATCCGACCAAAACCTATGCCGCCGGCGACGTAGTGCGGCAGGGCCAGCACCTTTACCAAGCCATCGCACCGGTACCGAAAAACACTACGCCTCCCAATGCCCAGTACTGGTTCGATATCGGCACCATTGCCGAGACAACCCAGGCCATGGCGCTGCAGATCCAGCAGAACAAGGCATCCATCGACACCGTGGACGGCAAGGTAACGGCACAGGCATCTGCACTGCAATCGCTCCAGGCGAGCTGGAGGGAGGACAGCGGGGAGGGCGACCTGGCGGACGCCCTGAAAGGTTGGGATGCCACCGCCAAGTTCGCTGAGCAGGTCAAGGTTCAGGCCTCGGACAACCGAGCGCTGGTTGAGCGAACCACGTCGCTGGATGCGGCGGTAGGGCAGAACAGGGCCGGGCTTACCTCGCTTGAGCAGGTGGTGGCCACTGAAACCCTTGCAACGGCGACACGACTGGATCAGTTGAAAAGCAGCGTCGACGGCAACACTGCTGCGATTGGCGGTGAGGCATCGACAAGGGCTGATGCCGATAGTGCTCTTGGGACTCGCATCGATCAGGTGGGGGTCACCGTCGGCAATAACGGCGCGGCGATCAGCCAAGAGGCAACCGCCCGGGCGAATGCGGACACCGCGCTCGGCCAAAGAATCGATACGACACAGGCGAAGGTTGCAGAGAACTCGGCAGCCGTTCAAACGGTCACCGATTCCTTGGCCGACACCAACAAAGCCGTCGCCTCACAGTCCACCACGCTTCAAGCTGTTGTTGGCGGCGGGCGGGACGGTACGGACGAGGGAGACCTGGCCAGCGCTATCAGCGAGGTGAAGAACAAGGCCGCGATCCAAGTCACGGCCAGGGCCCAGGCTGACACCGCCGGCAAGCTGTCTACGATGTGGGCAGTCAAAATGCAGGTCAATGCCAACGGTCAGTATGTTGCCGCCGGGATTGGACTGGGTATCGAGCAGAACGCCGACGGATTGTTGCAGAGCCAGTTTTTGGTGAGCGCTGACAGGTTTGCCGTGGTGAACACCCTGGCCGGTGGCGGGTTCGTTACTCCGTTTGTGGTGCAGGACGGGCAGGTGGTTATCGACACCGCGCTGATCAGTCGGGCGTTTATTCAGGAAATTGTGCTGGGCATGACGCTGCGTTCTGAGACTGTCGATTCCAAGGGCCGGCCACTGCTGGAGATCAACGTGAAGGCAGGGACATTCACGCTCCGTGGTGAAGGTGCTGGCGGTTCAACTCTGCTTGATAGCACTGGGCTGGCTGTGTACGACGGAAACGAGAAGCGTCGCGGGAAATTCGGGAGACTGTCTTAATGGACGAATATGGCCTGGGAACGTGGGACGAAAACGAGGTCCAGCTGCTTGGGCCTGCGTCATTCACGATGAGGGTGGTGCTATCCACCCTTGTTACCTTCGCCAGCGGCGGGGGAGCTTCGACTCAGTCATTTAGTGTTCCTGGCTGCACGCCGGCAAACAGCTTTGCGGTAATCGTGCCTGTCGCTGCGTACAACGCAGGCAATCAATTGCACCAAGTTCAATTTGAGCCAGAGATGTTGGATGGCTCAGTGCGAGTTTGGCGGGGTCACCGAACGGCTGTTAATGGCCTTTATGCATTCGGAACTCAACGACTTATCGTCTCGAGGTTTAGGTGATGTCCTACGGGTTTGAGTTCATCAATAATTCGGATGTAGTAACGGTTGATTCGGAGTTTGCTCGTATTGTGGTTCTGTCGAAAGGGCGCTTTGTTCCAACCCAAGAGTCTGGAATGGGGTCGATGACATATTTCGATAAACCAGTAACCACTCAGGAGCCGCCGTTGGTTTTCGTAAAGCCCGATCGTGTTGCGGCCGTCGCTGGCCTTTGCAGGGTCCTGATTACGGGGTCACCTGGTAACTGGACGGGCTTCTACGTGAGGGCCTACAACAATGCTACCGCACAGCCAAATGGCAACTACTTTGTGGCCGCATTTCAGGTGAGCCCCAGTTCTGGATATGGAGCCCAGCTGTTTGATGGGAATGAAAGTTTGATTTTTGACGCGGGTAGCCCCGTCGCCGTATTCACGAAATCCTATCAGTCTTGGTCATACGTAACGTCTGGCACCGACTCTCAGGGATTGCCGATGGTTTATTTCAGCGTCCCGTTTGATTTTTCTTCGCCCGACTACATGCTGATTAACAACCTCGGCATGGATATGGCTGGAGCACAAACACGAGATGTCAGCCTTTATTGTTGGTGGGATTTCCCTGGTAACCGGTTATGGGCGATCACCATTGGCGCAACAGCAATGAGCACCCTGTACTTGCCTGCCGTTTTTGCACGTAGCCAAGCGTAGGTCTTACTTCATATAGAGCCCGCCTCGTGCGGGCATTTTTTTGCCCGGAGAAAAACATGCCTTGGTATAGAGCCGGCACAGTTGCAGTTACATTGAATTCAAATACGGTCACTGGCACAGGCACGTCGTTCAGTGCCAACGGGCGCGTAGGTGATGCATGGACTGGGCCCGATGGCCGCTGGTATGAGGTGACCAACATCGCCAGCAACACGGTGCTGACCATCTCACCGAACTACCTGGGGGCGACAGTCTCTGCTGGCACGTACGCCCTGGCTCCGATGCAGGGCTACGTAAAGGACTCAGCCGATCAGCTCCGGCAGATCGTCAACCAATGGGGCGCCACCCTGGCCGGCCTGGGTACGGTCTCCACGCAAAACGTGGTTCCTGTGGCCATGGGCGGTACCGGCGGCACAACCCAGGCTACAGCTCGCGCTGGCTTAGGGCTTGGTAGTGCGGCGGTGGCCGCGATCGGGTATGACGACGGGAATGTGGCGAGCTCTTATGCAGTCGGCAGAACGCGCACAAGCGTGGTTCAAAGCTGGTTGACGAACGCTGTACATGGGCTTGATCCAAACCTCTACCCGCCAGGTTCTCCGGGCATGCCGTCCGGCGGTACGGGCTACTTTTACAAGCAGATTTTTCGGCACTCTGATGGCTCTAACAGGCTGACGGTTGCCTGGCCTTATGGGCTTGCTGGCAATTCGGGCACCATTAAATTTCAATCGATTTACGACGGTGCCGTAACACCTTGGATTGAGATCTATCACACCGGGAACACCACTCGCGCCGCTGACGGCACACTGAAGGCTATCTAATGACCACTCGCGCAGCAGTAAACATTCTCGGTGCCGACGGCGCCGTCATCGATGTCACGTCTTTGGGCGTTAGCACCATCACCACCGAGCACCCGGGCCCTGGCCAGTATCTGGTGCACGGAACGCTTGGGATGGTTCCACCACCAGAGGGCTGGGGTTTTGTTCTGAACCAGGTCGACGCGGCTTGTTCGGTAGACATCGGTTACAACGAGGGCGTGCTGGCTGTCAGCGTGGCCAAGGATGGTGAGCCCGCCGACTTGGTGCACAGCATCACTTTGCATGTGGCCGTGGACTCCTTGCCCGTCCAGGTGGTGCCGGAGCTGACAGCTCCTGCAGCTGACCCGCTGGAATTGGCTCAGGCCGAGATCACCCGGCTGCGGGCGGTCGCTGACTATGCGATCGCGCCACTTCAGGACGCCGTGGATGTTGACGAAGCCACGGACGCAGACCTCGCGGCGCTCAAGTCCTGGAAGAAATACCGAGTAGCGCTGAGCCGGGTTATCGAGCAGCCGCAATACCCGGATGCCATTGAGTGGCCTGTCGCGCCTGCGTAACTACTGACGTTCTACACCGCCCGCCCTGAGCGGGTTTTTTATTGCCTGGAGAAAAGTATGCGCACATCGCAAAAGGGCGTGAGCCTGATCAAATCCTTCGAGGGCCTGCGCCTGAAGTCCTACCAAGACTCGGTTGGCGTCTGGACGATCGGCTACGGCGCCACGCGAGGTATCAACGCCGGCATGACCATCACAAACGATCAGGCCGAGCGGATGCTACTGAACGACATCGCGCGCTTCGAGCCTGAGATTGAGCGCCTGGTAAAGGTGACCCTCAACCAAGCGCAATGGGATGCGCTGATGAGCTTCACCTACAACCTTGGCGCTGCCAATTTGGCCTCATCGACACTGCTGAGGCTGCTAAACACCGGCGACTACGTCGGAGCTGCAGAGCAGTTCCTGCGCTGGAATAAGGCAGGCGGCCAGGTACTGGCAGGACTCGTCAAGCGTCGCGCTGCTGAGCGGTTGATGTTCCTGGGGGCAGCATGACTCCGGCACAGAAGCTGGCCATGATCCTGCTGGTAATGGCCGTAAGTTTCGGCGCTGCCTGGCAGGTGCAGGACTGGCGGTATGACGGGAAGCTGGCAAAGCAGGCGGGGCAGTTCCAGACGGACCTTGACGCGATCGGCAATGCCGCTACCGCCCAGGCCCGCGCCGAGCAGGACAAGCGCCTGGCCACCGAGCAGCAACTGGCCGCTGCCGATCAAAAACACACCAAGGAATTATCCGATGCCCAGCGCAACCAGGCTCAGCTGCGTGACCGCCTTGCTACTGCTGATGTGCGGCTGTCAGTCCTTCTCGACGCCACGGATTCAGCCAGTGGCTGCGACGTGCCTACCACCCCCGGCGCCGTCGGCGTGGTTCATGCAGCCCGTCGAGCCCAACTTGACCCAGCGCATGCGCAACGAATTATCGCCATCACCGACTATGGGGATAATGCCGTGATAGCGCTGCGGGCGTGCCAGGCTTACGCAAAAGAAGTTTCCACACCGAAATAAAACTGGCAGACGGAAGGGTAGGGGTTGGGTTTGGTTTTGATGAGTACGAGCGAATGGTCGAGTTTATGCGGGCCTGTCAGGGCAAGGTGATGGTCAGCATCAACGACCATCCAGATATCCGGCGGGTGTTTGAGGGATTTCATATGGAGTCCGTGGATATCCGCTACAGCACCGCCAACGCGCGCCAAGGCAAAGCCGGCGTGACTGGCGAGTTAGCAATTATGAATTGGCGGCGCTGAATAAAAAAGCGAACGGCTACGTCCGCCAACGTAGCCACTCTAGCTATAGACATTCGCCAAAACGATGGCTGCGATAAGCCCCAGCACAACAGCAGATACTGGGGCTAAGCCACCTCCGAACGCGGTTACGCGTCCAGCAGGTAAACAATTGCTCCTAACAATTCTCCTTGCTGTTCTCCAAGGCTCATGTTACGGCTGGCAAGGAGATTCAGACTGATGCTGCTTTAAGTGTTCACCGAGCACATGGAGCAGCAGCCCAACCGGTTCAAAGGCATCACCCATGGGGGAGGGGATGAGGTAAAAATACCATATATATCAAAAGATTGAACGGTGGTTTGCAAATTGAAAAAAACGTCTTTTAACAGACGTATTTTTATTTTTGATTGTATGATTACTAGCGTGCTGTATCCGACTGACTTAACTCATCTAGGGAAAGAAATGAACAAAGAATGGAAGGTTTGGCTTAAGTATTTATCGTGGTTTGCAATAATTTCGGGCGTTCTTTGGGTGTCTATATTGGTAGCAAAGCATTACGAGTTTTCGAATTCTGACAGCGCAGCTTGGTTTCAAGCCGTTTTCTCCGTTATTGCAATTGCTGCTGCAATTTGGATATCCAACACCCAGCGTAGGACAGAAGAGGCGCGCCACAAAAGGGGGCAAATTGATGCGGTTATTGGTATAGCAGTTTTGATAGCTAGAGCTGAATCCGTGATTCAAGCATTTTCTAAAGAAACACATGGTAGCCCTTCGCCAGATGGATACCATTCAATAGAAGTTATCGCGGGAAGACTCGAAAATACTGATATTGTCCAATATTCTAGCCCGATAATACTAAAAACGGCTCTTTCGTCCGCTAATCAAATTAGAAGATATTTAAACTATTTAAGGAAGGGGTTTCGTGGAGATAACTTAGGAATAGAAATAAGCTTGCAAAAGTCTAGGCTAAGGCTATTTAAGTTTTATGGGCTTTCAGATGATGACCTACCAAAGTCTGTGTCGACAGAATCAAATTAGTCTTTCCCTCGACAAATCTTGCGGTGATAACCAGTGAGCTGGCAATTATGAACTGTAGATAGATCGCTTGGGCCAAGTGCCGTTGGAGCCGACACCGTCCGCAGGGCGACCAAGCATTGGTAGCCCTGCGAGCTTGCTAAGATTATCTTAAGGTTGTGACGAGCTACCGAGACCACCGGCATCTCTTTCCCGCTTCCTTTTTGCGGACTGATACACTTCAGAAAATATTGCTAGAAAAGTTATTGATATGTATATGATGAGGAATGTCCTGAATTGTAGGTTTAAGAAGTAGCTTGCTATAAGCGCGGCGTATATGTTTAGTCCTGCGTTTATTCCGTGAATTGTAAGCAAGGACAGGTGGTCTATCTCTGCTATGGATTTCTGTTTTGCATGCCCGCCAGTCTCTGAGACTATAGATATTACATAAGGTGCGAGTAATCCGGGTAGAGTAAGTGCGCTGGATATTATTAGTATTTTCAATAAATCTAAGCTGCGAAATAGCTCTTCGTTAAAGTAAAAAATTATCAACGATCCTGGGGCTAGGGTTGCAAAAACCCCGATTACAAGTGATATCGTTGTTGGTAAGTTCAGTACTTTTAAATTTTCTGATAGTGACAATGCGCAGACTCCGTTCGGCTTCCAATGTTTCTTACGATTGTTATTGTAGCTAACTTTCTATTTTAATGGGGTAATTACCTTGGGGCCATGGTTTCTGGCTTTCCCGACATCTTTGTTGACTCTGAACCACTCAAATACCTCTGCAGGTTCGCTCTGGTGCAGCACAATCTGTTCGGCGCGCTCCTTGGGTGTGGCCGGGTCCAACCATTCCCTGGCCAAGTCCGCTTTCAGCACGACGGGCCGCCGATCGTGGATGTCCACCATGCCGCCGGCGCTGTCTGCGGTAATGATCACGAACCCGTCATGCTCACCCGGGCCTTCGTCGGCATCGGGCAGGTGGCCTATGGCGGCGCATAGCACCGGCGCGCCATCCCGCCGGCGGATCAGGTAGGGCTGCTTCTTCGGGCCACCTTCGTCCACCCACTCAAACCAGTTGTTTACGGGAGTGATTGCCCGGTACGGCCAGATCGCCCTAAAGAACGGACCGTGGGCCACCTTCTCGACGCGGGCATTGATCGGCGCGGCGCGGTCCTTGGCCCAGTGTGGCCGCCATCCCCAGCGCACCAGGTCGGCGTGTAGCAGATCGCCCTGCAGGTGGAGCAGGGCGACTTGGGTGGACGGCGCCACGTTGTACCGCTCCAGGGGCAGCTCACCCACGGAGTTCGCCAAGGCATTGGGCATGCTCAGCGCTGCAACGAAGTCGTGAATGCCGCTGTACTGGGAAAGTCTTCCGCACATGGCCAAGCCCTCAATCTGAAATCTGAGCTTAGACGATGGTTTTCGGGCGGGACATCAAGTCGTTCAGCATCCCGCGCAGCCTCTCGACTTCGCGCACGTTGACTCTTTCTGATGTTTTGAGGGTGTCGATCTGCTTACGCATGACAGCTGCTTCGGCGCCGCGCTGCCTTAGATATCCTGAGAATTCGTCTTTCTTTGCCTGCGCTTCAGCCAGCATCGCGACCAGGCCGAAGATGTCCGCCCTGGCCTTGCGTAGCTGCAGGTTAAGTTCCTGGATCTCATTCTCCAGTAAGCGGGCGTGCTGTTTGTGCATTTCGAGAGGCGTGGGTATCCCAAGCCACCCGCAGGTGTCTTCGTCGATGTTCATGGGATGTGATTCCGAATACTGTATGTGCATACAGTAATCGAGGCGCGGTAATGCGCTAGTCGTTCGCCGACGAACTGCACGTTTACCCGACGATCAGTCAGGCGCCATGAGGACGGCCAGGGTCAGCTTTATGAACTCTTCGTTCTCGTCAATGGTGTGCAGAGCGCCGCGTATGTTCTCAGCCACATCGGCGGAGCCACGCTGCTCGACCCAGTTCGATAGCTCCATGATGGAAGCTTCAATGGCCAGCTGGTTTTCGTAGAGCTTGGAGAGCAGGGAAGGGAGCAGGTCTGAGTTGGGCATCGGCGTTCCTCTGGTGAAGTGAACAGCTTAGCAGTCGGCGTTCTTTGGGTGGTTTGTGTTCGGTCGGCAGGACGCCGGGGAGGGGTTAATTCCTTTCCGCAAAAAAATGCCGGCCCTTGAATTTGCTGGGCTGTAGAGGGTCATTTTTATCTCTGATGCGGAAAGGAATTGCTTCTATGTCTATGTATTTAAAGGATTAGTTTTCGGACTTAAAATCCCCCGCTCGTAAGGGCGTGCCGGTTCGATTCCGGCTTCGGGCACCATCTAAAACCAAGGGTTTGCGGGCGAAAGCTGATGCAAGCCCTTGTTTGTTTCCGGTCGGCAATTGTTCAACAGGTCCGCAATCCACTTCGTTTGCGAGGCTTCCTTGCCTTCTGCGTTGCAGATGCACCGCCCGGTCATCGCAACAGTACTGCGCTACCTCAACCTCAGTTCTTCGCGCGGCTCAATAGAAATTCGTACCGGCGCTTATCGATAAAGATCGAATAACGTAATCCTCCGTCGCCGCTCGGCTGAAGAATGCTGTGGGTCTTGGATTTATGGAAAGGGTGGCTGTAAAGAGAGGGAAGGTCTGAATAGGCATAGCTTTCAAAATGCAGTTCGTCGCCTACCCAATGCACCTCGTTGTACAGGAAGTGCCAGTTTTTGCTGGAAGCCATGTAGAGGTAGGCACTGCCGTTGGGACCCATGATGACTTCTACCTCCAGCTCGCCTTTGTCATTTGCCCACTTGCCAATATATCGCTCCATACCGGAGTGGGCAGGTATCCCGGGATCCGCTACAAAATCACTGGCCTTGAAAGGGGTTTTGCGCGCAGCTTCAGCGGCGGCGTTTGGATAAAGGGCACACAGCGGTGCGACGTTACTGACTTTTACGTAGTTGAAGGTCAGGCTCGTATCCGAAACATCCATGCTCAGCGTCATGGTCTGCGGGTCGAATGCCAGGACCTTCAGGTCGAAGTTGTCTGAAGGTGATTTGAGATGGATGACCTTTCCATCGTCGGACACCTTGAAGTCGCTCACTTCTTTTTCCTGGTGCTTCCCGGGTTCAGCGCAGTTGAATGGATGCAAGGTGGCCTTGGCATCTGCGCTGTATTCGACCACGTTGGCAATTCCGTTGCGCAGAGGAACCATGGCCCAGATGCCAACTACGTTATCTTGAGTCGCCAGCGCGTGCGTCGAAGGCTTGGCGCCATGGTTGGCACACCCGGTCATCATCAAGGTGGCCAGGGAAATTGTCAGAACGTTGATCCGCATCGGGCTTATCCATAAGAGTGTTCGCATTGATCCATCTGTCGCGGTTGGCGACCTTCTGGCAGGCAAGCATCATAAGGGATCGTTACGCTACGGTGCAGACCCAGAGGTGATTCTGCCGATAGGGCGCGCGGGTGAAGTGAACATCTGAAACCAGATGCATGCCTCGCTCTTGCAGGGCTTCGGTCAGTTGTACGAGTGTCTCTGCCTGGATAGTCATTGCTGTTACCTCGTCAGATTTACTGCGTTCATAATTCTTGACCGGCCGGGCAACTGGCTAATTCAAATTTTCTACAACGTTGATTGACGTGTGGTTGCTTCAGTTCTTTTGCTCCCGATCTCAGGATAAGCGCGACCTGAAAATATGCGGGCAGTGGTGCTCATTCACCCGAGGTGACCTACAGTGAGACATCGCGCCGGAATGACATGAGGAGATCCTATGTCCACTTTCAAGCTGACTTCGCGCATCTTCAGTACGCCCCGTCACACAACGCATTATCTGGAATCGGGACCTGCCGATGGGGCATTGATGATGTTCCTGCATGGCTGGCCCGAACTCGGTTTGATCTGGCGTGCACAGATGGAAGCGTTCGCTGCCCAAGGCTGGCACTGCGTCGCACCCGACATGCGCGGCTATGGCGGCTCTTCGGCGCCGGCCGCGATCAATGCGTACACGATTGAAAACATCGTGGCAGACATGACGGAGCTGCATGACCATCTCGGTGGAACGCCCGCCATCTGGGTGGGCCACGATTGGGGCAGCGTCGTGGCCGGTGAACTGGTCGCCCATGAACCTTGGCGCAGCCGCGGCGTTGTGCTGGTTTCGGTTCCGTACTTTCCTTCCACGAACGCGCTGGCGACGCTCATACCGCTGGTTGACCGAGGGATTTACCCGGTCGACCAGTATCCAGACGGCCAATGGGACTATTACCGCTACTACAACACGCATTTTGCGTCCGCCGTGGCTGATCTTGACGCGGACAAAGCAGCATCGCTGGCGTCGATTTATCGAAGAGGCGACCCTGCAAGCATCGCCAGGGTCGCCTCCAATGCCGAAGTGACCCGCAAAGGCGGGCGGTTTGGCGAAGCGCACCGGGCTCCCCCGACCCCACCAGACCCGGCGCTCTGGCCCGAGACGGACTTCGCGGCACTGGTACGCACGTTCGAGGAACATGGTTTCCGCACGCCCTGCGCGTGGTATCTGAACGACGATGCCAACATCGAATACGCCCATCGCGCACCCAATGGCGGCCGCCTGTCCATGCCCGTCCTGTTTGTGAACGGTGATTACGACCCGATGAATACCATCAACGGCAATCAGTTGGGCGATCCAATGCGCGCGGCCTGCGCAGACCTCACAGTGGCGAGCCTGCCTGGTGGGCATTGGCTGCCAGTGGAGTGCAAGACCGAACTCGTTGAGGCCATAAGTCGCTGGCTGATGCTCGCGAAATTCGTGCCCCATCAGTAAGCCCGGATCACACCTTGGGATGGGTGAGTCGGGTACCGGCACGCGTGCCGGTAGTCAGCGTCGTGGCTTGTGATCAACTGCGTTTTGGCTTCTTTCTTGACCGGGTTTGCCGTGATGAGATCTCGATCCACGTCGGCGCATGATCACTGGCATGCTCTTCACCCCGTACCCATGCATCTACGCCGACGTTTTTTAGGGACGGGGCGAGTACCGGGTTGAGCAGCAGATGGTCGATGCGCAGCCCGGAATTCTTCTGCCAATGCTGACGGAAATAATCCCAAAACGTGTACACCCGCTCTCCCGGGTACAGGTGCCTCAGCGAGTCGATCCAGCCCTGGGAAAGCAGCCTTTGAAAGCACTCACGGCTTTCTGGCTGGAGGAGGGCATCCTTGAGCCATGAGCGGGTGTTGTAGATGTCCAGGTCGGTGGGCACCACGTTGTAGTCACCGGCCAGGACCACCGGATGTTCGCTGGCCTGCAGTGTTGCAGCGTGGGAGATCAGGTGTTCGAACCACGCGAGCTTGTAATCAAATTTTGGCCCGGGTTGCGGGTTTCCGTTGGGCAGGTACAGGCATCCGACAATCACGCCATGGACAGCCGCTTCCAGGTATCGAGACTGCGAGTCGTCCTTGGCTCCCGGCAGGCCCTTATGGATCAAAAGGGGTTCGGAATCCCGCGCGAGAATTGCCACTCCGTTCCAGGATGCCTGGCCATGGTGCAATGAGCCATAGCCCGCCGCCTCAAGTTCTCCAGCGGGGAACGCGTTGTCTTGCGCCTTCAGTTCCTGCAGGCAGACGATGTCCGGGCGCTCCTTTTCCAGCCACTGCAGAAGGTTGGGCAGTCGCGTCTTTATGCCGTTGACATTGAATGTCGCGATCTTGAGGTTCTGCATGGCGTCGGTCCTTCAATGTGCCGGGTGTTCGGCCACCGTGGGGGTAGGGGGACTACCCTTGCTCATTTGGCGATGTCCCCTATACTGGTTTAGTCGCAAAGCCTCTTTTCGACTACACCAAACCTGTGTTGCTCCATAAATAACAGGAACCGGTCTTTGAACGACCATTGGTGTCATTCGTGAACCGCCTGGGCAAATCCCGCAGCAATCACCTGCCTGTGTGAAACGCCCGGCGGTCGACTTTACCCGACCTTGATGACCACTTTGCCAAAGGCGCCCCTGGCCAAGTGTTCGTATGCCTGGCGCGCTTGATCGAAGGCGTACACACGGTCGATTACCGGGCGAATCCTGTGCTCGCTCAGGAACGCGTTCATGCGGTCGAACGATGAGCGCGGCGCTACGGCAATGCCGCGAATGGTTGTTTGCCGGAATATCATCGGCATCAGGTTCAATGCAGACGTCTGGCCCGTCAGGAATCCGATCTGGGCGATACGTCCACCGACCCTGGTCGCGGCGATCGATTGATTGATGCCATCTCCGCCTGCGACGTCCAGGAGCAGGTCCACGCCCTTGCCATCGGTGAGTTTCAGGACTTCCTCTGCCCAGCCAGGATGCGTGCGATAGTTCACACTGGCGACCGCCCCCAGTTTTTTCATAGCCTCCAGATTTTCATCCCGACTGGAGGTGACAATAACCTTGGCGCCGAGGGCGGTTGCGATTTGCGCAGCGAAAACCGAAACCCCACCGGTACCTTGAACCAGCACCGTTTGGCCCGCCTCGACCTGGCCGAAATCAACCAGCGCGTACCAGGCCGTCAATGCGGCAATCGGAAGAGTCGCGGCTTCCTCATCCGACAGGTTGTCGGGGACACGTACTGCGCTGTCCTCATGGATGATCATGTATTGCGCCAGGCCGCCGGGCAAAGGCGAGCCGAAGCAGTAGTCGGGTTCATCCGGCCCAGGCATGCCGTCCAGCCAGCGGGAGTAGAGATGCGAGTTGACCCGGTCGCCAATAGCGAAACGGCTGACACCGTCACCTGTTGCTACGACAACGCCTGCCGCGTCGCTGACGGGAATCAATGGCTTGGGCACCTTGTGGGGCTCGTAGATGCCATCGACGATGGCCTTGTCCCGGAAGTTCAGCGAAACGGCCCCCACCTTTACCAGCAGCTCTCCCGCCTTGGGGACGGGGGTCTCGGCGTCCCCTTGTACCAGGTTGTCCAAACCGAAATCTTTCAGAAGCCACGCTTTCATTTTCTGTCTCCAGCAACGGTGAATGGGCAGGGGAGGCAAGTGCCTCCTTGTTGTTGGGGCCATTGTTGAGGTTTCGCAGCGCGGCATAAATGGGCAGAATCCAACAGCATTGTTATTCTGGAGAGTAACAATCAACCCTTCACCGGCTTCCCGAGGACGAGACGTATGGCGCTTCTACAGTCGATGCAGGTATTTGCCAAGCTGGCGGAGTTGGGCAGCTTCACAAAAGTCGCGGAGGCGACGCAGACCGGCCGTCCCTATGTCACGCGCACTATTCAGGAACTGGAGGCGTCCCTGGGTGTGCGCCTGTTCCAGCGCACGACGCGTAAAGTCAAGCTGACGGCTGAGGGCGAACGATTTTACGAGCGTGTCAAAGAGATTCTGGCCACCATCGCAGAAACCACTTCCATGTTCGACCGCAGTGGCTCGACGCTGAGTGGGCGGCTTCGGATTGATATTCCCACGGCGTTTTCCCAGCACGGGTTCATGGAAAGCCTCAGGCAATTTACCGAGGCATTTCCCGAGATCGAACTGGCACTCGGCGTGACCGACCGCAGGGTAGACCTGGTGGCGGAAGGCATCGATTGCGTATTGCGAATCGGTGATCTCCCGGATTCCAGCCTGGTAGCCAGGGAAATAGGCAGCGCAATCATGGTGACCTGTGCATCTGCAAGTTATCTCCAGGCCTACGGGGTACCGGAAACCCTGGCGGACCTTGCCGGCCACCGGTGCGTCGGCTTTCTTTCGGGTCAAAACAACAGGCCGCTGCCTTGGCACTTCTCGATGGCGGGCGATGACCATCCACACACTCCACGCGGCGGTATCACCGTGAACGAGTCCAACGCATACGTTCAATGCGGTGTTGCAGGCTTCGGCATTATTCAAGCACCGGGGATTACCGTCGGGGCGTACCTCGCCAGTGGAGAACTGGTTGAAGTACTCGGCGCACTTCGTCCGACACCGCGCCTGGTTTCCGTGCTTTACCCCAGCCGATCCCATCTTGCACCCCAGGTGAATGCATTTGTGGATTGGCTGAAAAAGCACTTTCCGGTTGTGCACCCCGACTGGTTCAACGCTCACTGATCCAGCACAAGCACTTCGCGGCAGACCGAGAGGGGGCAGGTTGTTCAGGCGGGCTGTCGGAACGTATGATCGCAGCGAGCGCCCTTTTCCGGGCGCTGAGACTCACCCTTTGAAGGACATGAGCATGGAAAAGCACTTCGGTAATTCAGGCCTGTTCAAGGCTGCTTCGTATCACTGCAACACGCTCCTTGGCAGCGGCATTGCTCGCTGGGAGCTGAAAAATATTGCGTTGAATACGAAGGAGTTTTTGATATGTCCAAAGAACTACTCGGAGTTTCTGCTCTAGGGTTGATGGTGGTGGGGGAGTTTTGTGCAATCTACAGCGAGGTGGTAACCGCCAGGCTTGCCCAGACAGGGCATGGTTCATGGGAGGCGTTCGTCCTTCCCGTTGTGCTGATGTGTTTTGCCGGGCTTTGCCTGTTGGGTGCGTATTGGCTGGGGTACGTGGCGGTCGGTGATATCTGGGTCGTCACCGTGGTCTCAGTCACCTCCCTGTTGCTGCTTGAGCCCGTGGTGGTCTGGGCGCTGTTCCATGAAGCACCAGGGCGTGGCGCACTGATCGGGTTTGTCCTCGGCGCCTTGGGCATGCTTGCTACTGTATTGCTTTGACTCCGCCCTCTGGCCCGGCAATCAAACGCCGGGCCAGCTCGCCTCAAATGGTCACAGCTTCATCTTGAAGCCTGTGTGGGTTGGCAAGAACCCCAGGGACTCATAAAACCTATGAGCATCTGGCCGCGTACGATCACAGGTAAGCTGGATCAGTTGGCAGTGGCGCTGACGTGCTTGCTCAAACGACCATTCGAAGAATTGCCGGCCCAATCCGCTCCCACGCATTCGCTCGTGCACGCGGACGGCTTCGATTTGAGCTCGCCATGCGCCCCGATGAGAAATATTCGGAATGAAAGAAAGTTGGAGAGTACCGACCACCTCTTCATCAGCCACAGCGACGGCAAGAAACTGGTTCGGGTCTGCGTTGATGGCCTCAAACGCTCGTGTGTAGGAACTCTGAAGCGGAAGACTGCTATCTTCTCGAACAGCCCCCAGGGAGTCATTTGCCAGCAGCAAAACAATGAAAGGCAAGTCGTCGATACTGGCGCGTCGTATGGTCAGATTCGTCACAACGGTTTCCTGAGGTGCGGTGGTATAGAGGAACCCAGCCGATGGGGGCATTCGCATCCAAACATAACATTCATCCACGGAGCAACGAGCCCATGTCAAATACCGCTGGCATGTTCATCCGTCAGTTCTTTCACGGTACCCGGGCCGACCTGGAGCCGGGCGATCTGATCCGCGTCGGCTACCCGTCCAACTTTACAGAAGGTAAAGCACTGTCCTGGGTTTACTTTGCGGGCACGCTGGATGCCGCCATCTGGGGGGCTGAGCTGGCGCTCGGCAGTGGGCGGGAACGGATTTATGTTGTGGAGCCAACGGGGGCAATCATGGATGACCCCAACGTGACGGATAAGAAGTTTCCCGGCAATCCCACGCTTTCCTATCGCTCCACTGACCCTTTGCGCGTCGTGGCGGAGGTCACGAAATGGCACGGGCATCCGCCTGAACGGTTGCAGCAGATGAAGGACAATCTTGCGCGCTTGAAGGCCGAGGGTCGCGACGTGATCATTGACTGATATCATCGGGCACAAGCCGGCGTCACCCGATCGCCAAGTGGCTTTCCTTAACTGTTCCAGCAGGTGCTCCCATGCAGAATTCCCCTCCTGAAGGCCTACCTACCTATCGGATCCTGACAGGCAAGGACGATGCCTCCTTCTGTCACCGGGTCTCTGAAGCGCTTGCGCTGGGTTACCAGCTTTACGGCTCGCCAGCGGCAACCTTCAATGGCGAGTACGTGGTGGTGGCACAGGCTGTCGTTTGGAACGCCGATAACAACACTACTGTCAGGAACTGACGCGGGCTTGAATTAAGGTGAGTTCTCTCACTCCTGTCAGGTCAAATGATGAAATTCTCGTCTGTTCGTCTCGTTACCAACCACTTTAAACGGCTCGTTCAGTTCTATCACAACCTCTCGACTGTCGAGCCAAGGCACCTGGCTGACGGGTTCGCTGAAATTCACCTCGACGGCGTCGTCCTGGCCATAGCCGATGAACGCCTGGTCCGCCTTCACAACGATGGACTGGCAGTCGCCGCAAGCAACCGTTCGGCGATCCTGGAGTTTCAAGTGGACGATGTGGAGGCCGTCCTGCTGCGTATCGGTCGGGCTGATGTGGTGATGCCGGTGACGGTCATGCCATGGGGCAACACTTCGGTATTGCTGCGTGATCCGGATGGAAGCCTGGTCAACGTCTTTTCGAGACCTCGCCGCTGAATCGGTCCGTCGTTGTAGCCAGGTTCGGGAAGGTCGATAACGGGTTAAAGTAATCAGCTTAAGCGCCGATCAATTAACATCGATACCGGAATTGGATATTTGACATGATCACGAACGTCAGCAGTCTCGCTTCAGTACCCGCCAACCCAAGTCCGGCCAGCGTCAGCGATAGCTCCAAGACCGGAGACTCTGGAACCCTGAGTCTCAACCCGGACACGGGTGCCAAAAGTGCGCCCGCCGCAGGTGGCGGCCAGGCGGCATCCACGTCGCAGGAGTCCGACACCGTCAAGGCGCTGAAAAAGCAGATTGCGGAGTTGCAAAAGCAGCTTCAAGAGCAGCAGCAAAACATGCAAAAGGCCCAGGCCAGCAATCAAAGCGCAGACGCCAAAGCGGCCGCCGTGGCTGCCGCCCAGGCGCAGATTGCCGCAACGGCAGCTGCATTGCAGTCTGCGTCTTCGGCGTTGTTGCAGGCACTGACTTCCGACGGTGGAAGCGGTACCGGTTCCATCGTCAGTACCACCGCCTGAGAGGCAGATTTGGTTTTCCACAAGAAGCATTCGTGTACCCACGGGCCATTCTGTTCGACCTGGATAACACGCTGACGCACCGAGCCTTGATTAGCCTCACCTTGCACACCAAACGTCAACGGAACTGCGTTTATGAAATACAGCTGGATCGCACTTGTCTTACTGCTTTGTGCCTGCACGAGCGGCCCCACCCGGGAACAACTGGCAGAACAACGCTTATGGGAATACCAGTTGCTCACTCACCTCAATCACTTCAAGTCGTACCCCGAAGAAGCTCGCCTGCAAGGATTGACCGGCCTGGTCAGGGTTGAATTCGTGGTCGACGCCAAAGGCAACCTGATACGCCACAAAGTCATCAGCCATACAGGTTCGGATCTGTTCGTCAGCGCCGTGGAGCGATTCGTTCCGGCGGCGTCGCCAGTGCCTGCGCCTCCACCCTCAATGCTGCTCAAAGGCGAAATTCAAGTGGTAGCCCCGTTTGTATTCTGCCTGGAGGGCGTGGCCTGCGCCGGCTCACCGCCACGCCGGCTGTAGCTGACCTGCGGATAAATTCCGGGCAAAGAAAAGCCCGCGATGGGGAGCGCGGGCTTAAAGGTTTTCACCAGGAGCTGAGATGACCATAGGCGCCCGACTGTGAAAGGGTTGTGAAAGGGCGCCAGCGCTGCACTCAACTCAGTAGGCGCCCGCGGCCGCCTTTGCGCCGCTGACGATGGCGATCCCGGAGCTGCTGCCCAGGCGCGTAGCACCGGCTTCGATCATCGCCTGGGCCGTCGCCAGGTCGCGCACGCCGCCCGACGCTTTCACGCCTATCTGCGCCCCCACCACGCCGCGCATCAGGCGCACATCCGCCAATGTCGCGCCGCCATGGCCGAAACCGGTGGAGGTCTTGACGAACGCCACGTTCAGCTCGCGGCACAGGCTGCAGGCATGGGTTTTCTGCTGGTCATCCAGCAGGCCGGTCTCGAGGATGACTTTCAGCGGCACCGCGCCGCAGGCCGCCAGCACCTGGGCAATATCGTCGCGTACCTGGTCCAGCAGGCCATCCTTCAGCCAGCCGATGTTCAGCACCATGTCGATCTCGCCTGCACCGGCCTCGATCGCAAGCTTTGCCTCATAAGCCTTGGCTGCACTCAAGCCCGCACCCAGGGGGAAGCCGACGACGGCACAGACCAACGGCGCGGCGTCGCGCAGGCATTCGGCGGCCAGCGGCACGTTGGCGCTGTTGACGCACACGGACTTGAAGCCATGCTCGCGGGCCTCGGCGCACAGTTGGCGAATGCTCGCCTGGGAAGCATCGGCGGCCAGCAGGGTGTGGTCGATATAGGCCGCGAGCGGCAACGGGTCAGTCGGCATGGCAAGTGTCCTGTAAGGATGAGGTGCTGGGAAAAGGCGGTTTGTGTTAAGTTGGATGCATTAAATGTGAAATAAATAACATTGTAAATGGAATTTGTGACTGCCCTGATCAAGGGCTCGCATTCAACGAGGGTTGGAACGCAGTGGATTCAAAGAAAAGCGAAAGATTTCGGGCCATGCACAAGGCCTTGCAGGGCGAGTCGGCGATTCACTTGCGTGACATGGCCGCATTGCTGGGCGTATCGGAAATGACCCTGCGCCGCGACCTGGCAGACAGCCCCCAGGGCCTGCGCCTGTTGGGCGGGCACGTAACCCGCAGCGGGCCGCCGGAGCCCGATTACCAGGTCGCCGAACAGGACCAGCGCCACGTCGCCGAGAAGCGTCAGATCGGCGTGCTGGCCGCCAGCCTGGTGCGCCCCGGCGACACGGTGTTTATCGATTGCGGCACCACCACGCCGTTCATTATCGAGGCGTTGCCGGATGACCTGGAGTTCACCGCGCTGTGCAATTCCCTCAACGTATTGCTCAAGCTCCAGCAAAAGCCCCACTGCACCATCATCCTCTGCGGTGGCACCTTTCATCGGCGCAACATGGTCTTCGAGAGCCATGCCGAGGCGGGCATCCTGGATGGCATCCGTGTGGCGTGGGCGTTCATTTCCGCGGCCGGCGTCAGCGCCGCCCACGGTGTGACCTGCTACAACCTCAACGAAGTGGAGGTCAAGCGCCGGGTCATGGCGCGGGCGCAGACCTGCGTGCTGGTGGCCGACCACAGCAAGTTCGACGAAGTACGTGCGGCACACTTTGCCGAGCTGTCGGACTTCCAGCGGGTGATCAGCGACCCCGGGCTCGAGGCGGCACAGCAGCAGGTGATCAGGGACAGCGGGGCGATCCTGCTGATCTGACTCAAACAGCATTGTGATTTTTATTTCATTTGTTCGGAATTTAACAAATTGGCCTTGACACTCTCGGGAGCAAGGCATAGTTTTTCAAATGTGATCGCGGTTCACATTTGTGAGCACGACCTCCCTGAAGGCCGTGCCCGAATCCTGACAACAATAAAAATAGGAATCACCATGCTCCAGATAGCCCGTAAACCTGTTCATGTGCTGGCCCTTGCACTGGCTGTCGCGGCCTCGGCGCTGGCGCTGAACGCCCAGGCCAAGGATCTGAAGATCGGTTTCAGCCAGGTCACCCTGCAATCTCCCTTCTACGTACAACTGCGCGACGGCGCCAAGGCTGCAGCGGCCAAGGGCGGCGACGAGCTGATCTTCCTCGACGCCAACGGCGATATCAGCAAGCAGAACAACGATATCCAGGACCTGCTGACCCGCAAGGTCGACATCCTCATCATCAATGCCGTGAACCCCGACGCCGTGGGCGCGGCCCTCGACGCCGCCAAACGCGCCAAGGTGCCGGTGATTGCCGTCGACCGCGCAATCAATGCCCCGGTCGCCACCACCATTGGCCGTAACAATGCCGAGATGGGCGAGCTGTCCGGCAAGGCGCTGCTTGCAGCGCTCAAGCAGCGCGGTGTGACCAAGGGCAAGATCATCGAGATTCAGGGCGACGCCGGCGGTACGGTAATGAAAGAACGCCGCAAGGGCTTCCACACCGCTTTGGCCGGCACCGACTTCAAGATCATCGACGGCCCCTACAGCGAGTACATGCGCGCCAACGCAGTCACGGCAATGCAGGATTTGCTGCAAGCGCACCCGGACCTCAAGGCGGTGATCGCGCATAACGACGACATGGCCATGGGCGCGCTGCAAGTGCTCACCGAAAGCGCCAAGAAAGACGTCCTCGTGGCCGGGATCGACGGCTTGTCCGAGGCCTTGAATGCCATCCAGAGCGGCGATCAATACGTGGCCACCGCCCTCAACGACCCACGCTACCTGGGCGAGGTCGCCATCGAGGCGGCGCGGGCCCTGGCGGCCGGCAAGTCGGTGCCGAACTTTGTCGACGCCGGCACCCAGGTGGTGACCAAGGCCAACGTGGCCGAGGTCAAGCATGACTCAACCTTCGGCGAATACCGCCCCGGCGCGCTCTGACGGATCTGCGTCGCCACGCTATGGATTTTTGCGGGCACCTCTTGCGGGAAGTGCCTGGTCGAACGCACTCGTCACTCAACAGAGGAATTCACTGTGAAAGCTGCCGTCATGTACCAACCGGGCGATATCCGGGTCGAAGATGTTCCAAAACCTGCGGTCAAGGCCGGCCACGCGCTGGTTCGGGTCGCCGCCTGCGGCGTGTGCGGCTCGGATATCCCGCGCATGTTGAGCAAGGGCGCCCATGTGATGCCGCTGATTTGCGGCCATGAATTCGCAGGCTTTATCGAAGAGATCGGCAGCGGTGTCGACGGCTATGCCATCGGCGAACTGGTGACTGTGCCGCCGATGATCCCGGACGTCAGCAGCGACCAATATGCCCGTGGCTTTCCGTCCCGCTCGGAGCGCTACGATTACTTCGGCAGCCGCCGTGACGGCGCGTATGCCGAGTACGTCAATGTGCCCCTGAGCAACCTGATCAAGGTGCCCCAAGGCATGGACCCGATTGCCGCGTCCCTGGTGGACCCGGCGGCGATTGCCCTGCATGCGATCTGGAAAGCCGACTTCAAGGCCGGGCAGAGCGGGGCAGTGGTAGGTTGCGGGCCAATCGGCCTGTTTGCGATCCAGTGGCTGCGGATCATGGGGGCCAAGGACATCGTCGCCATCGACATCGCCGAAGAGAAACTCGCCATGGCCCGCGAAGCCGGCGCCACCCACACCCTGCTCAGCGGCGCGGCGGATGCCGAGTTGCCCCGTTGCCAACTGGTGATTGAAGCGGCAGGCCATCCCAGCTCGATCAACCAGGCCGTGCAACTGACCAAGGCTGGCGGGCATGTGGTGTTTATCGGCATTCCCACCAGTGACGTGGCCCTCAGCACTGCGACGTTCTCGCACTTCCTGCGCCAGGAAATCTCCCTGCACGGCGCCTGGAACTCGTTCTCGGCACCGTTCCCGGGCGATGAGTGGACGGCCTCCATCGACAAGCTGGCTTCCGGTGAATTGCAGTGGCAGTTCATGATTACCCACGACTTGCCGCTGGATGAATTGCCGGCGATGTTCAAGCGCTATGCCGATCGCAGCGAAGTCGCGGCCAAGGTAATTTTCCGTCCCTGAGCCGCGTCAGCTGTGTGTCGCCAAGCCCGACGACGCTGTGCGTTGCCGGGCTTAAAACAAAAAGCGTTGTTACAAGACGCAGGAGAACTACCGATGACCTTGTTGTTGGGACTGGATTTCGGAACAGGTGGGGTGCGGGCTGGTTTGTATGACCTGCACAGCCACAAACTGGTACACGTCGCCGAGGCGCCGTATGCCACGCAATACCCGCAGTTGGGTTGGGCCGAGCAGGCGCCGGCGGACTGGTGGTCGGCGCTGGGCAAGGCCTGCCGGCAGTTGATGGCCCAGGCCGGGCACCCGCAGGTGGCGGCGGTGTGCGTCGCCACCACAGCCTCCACCGTGGTGGTTGCCCAGGCGGACGGCCAACCCCTGGCCCCGGCGTTGTTATGGATGGATTGCCGCGCCGCTGCCGAGTCGGCGCGCACCGCCCACGTCAGCCACCCGATGATGAACCAGGGCGGTGACGCGGTGGAATGGCTGGTGCCCAAGGCCATGTGGCTGGCCGAGCACGAGCCTCAGGTTTACCAGCGCGCCGAGCGTATTTGCGAGGCCGTGGACTGGATCAACTTTCAGTTGACCGGGCGCTGGGTCGCCTCCCAATTGAATGCCAGTTGCAAGTGGAATTACGACACCCTGCAGCAGCGTTTTCCGGTGGAATTGTACGCCGAACTGGGCGTGCCTGAACTGGCGCAAAAACTCCCTCAGGAAGTGATCAAGGTCGGTGGGCGGATCGGCCCTTTGAGCGCCGATGCCGCCAATCATCTGGGCCTGAGCCGCGACACCCTGGTGGCCCAGGGCGGAATCGACGCCCACATGGCAATGCTCAGTGCCGGCACCACTGGCGCCGGCGAGCTGTTGTTTATCGGCGGTACCTCGGTGGTGCAACTGATGCACACCCCGCAACGCATCGACGTACCGGGCATCTGGGGCCCGTACCCCGGCGCCTTGCTCGACGGCCAATGGTTGATGGAAGGCGGGCAAGTCTCCGCCGGTTCGATCCTCAACTGGCTGGCGCAAAAGATGTTCGGCCTCGACGATGCCGGGCACCAGCGCCTGATCCGCCAGGCCGCAGAACTGCAGCCCGGCTCCACCGGCTTGCTGGTGCTCGATTACTGGATGGGCAACCGTACACCGTACCGCTCACCGGACATGCGCGGCGCGATCATGGGCCTGTCGCTGAACCATGACCGGCATGACCTGTACCGCGCCTCGGTGGAAGCGATTGCCCTGGGCTCGGCGAACATCTTTCACACCTGGCGCTCCGAGGGCATCGAGATCACCCGGGTGGTCGCCGCCGGTGGTTTCCAGAAGAACCCGTTGTGGTTGCAGGCCACGGTGGATGCCACCGGTGTGCCGTTCGAAATGGTGCCCCACGACAACCTCACCCTGATCGGCACCGCCGCCGCTGCCGCCTGCGCCCTCGGCGAGTTCGGCACCTTGCAGGAAGCCGCTACCGACTTCACCACCATCGGCCGGCTGATCGAGCCCGACCCTTACGCCCACGAGCAATACATCGAGCTGTTGGGCCGCTACCGCGCCGCCACCGACAGCGTCGCGCCCATCAGTTGCAAGCCACCGGCGAACCGCACGCTCGGCGTAAGGCCGGCAGCATGAGCGCCCATCCTGAAGAAACGTTTGCCACGCGGTTGTCGGCCGATTCCCAGCGTGATGACTTGATGGTCCAGGTGGCCAAGCTGTATTACGACCTGGAAAAGACCCAAAGCGATATCTCCCGGGAGACCGGCCTGACCCGCTGGCAAGTCAGCCGCTTGCTGCGCGAGGCGCGGGATTGCGGGGTGGTGCGCATCGATATCGTCGCCCGCTCGGCGCGCTTGCCGCAGCTGGAAGTAGCCTTGCAACGGCGTTTCGGCCTGCGTGAAGCATTGGTGCTGGATGTGGAAGATGCCGACACCGCGCTGAACGTGGTGACCCAGGCCGCCGCCCGTTACCTGTGCAACTTGCAGCCGATGCCGGCGCTGATCGGCGTGTCGTGGGGCCGCACCCTGACCAAAATGGCCCAGTGGCTGGTGCCGCGCTGGAACGAGGGGGTCAACGTGGTGCTGCTGAACGGCGCGATCAATACCCGTTCGATGGGCGAGTCCAGCCATAACGTCGCCGAGCGCTTCGCCCAGGCTGCCCGTGGCCAGGCCACGTTGCTGCCGGTGCCGGCGATTCTCGGGCATGCGCATACCCGCGAGGCGCTGGAGCAGGACCCGGTGATCGCCCAGGTATTGCGCCTCGGGCAACAGGCGCCGGTGGCGTGTTTCAGCCTGGGGGAGTTGTCTGATCATTCGGTGTTGATGGAGTCGGGTTACATCGACCGGCCATTGCTCGAAGAGCTGGAACGCCTGGGCGCCGTCGGCGACATCATGGGCCGCTTTATCGGCATGGACGGTGAACCGGTGATGCCCGAACTCGACGCCCGCACCCTGGGCCTGCCGTTGGCCGCCTTGCGCGACAAGGCCTGGTCCATTGCCGTGTGCGTTGGCGCGCAAAAGCACCGCATCGTCCACGCCAGCGTCAAGGCCGGCTATGTCAATGTGCTGGCCACCGACGCGGCCACCGCCCGCTATTTGCTGGAGCAGGATCATGAGTGAGTTGGCCCTGGATATCCGTCATGTCAGCAAGCGTTTTCCGCCCAATGTGGTGGCGCTGACCGATGCCTCCCTCGACGTTCGGCCCGGTGAGGTGCATTGCCTGCTGGGTGCCAATGGCGCGGGCAAAAGTACCCTGTTGAAAATCGTCGCCGGCGCCCATCGCCCGGATGGCGGCGAGATGTCGGTGGCGGGCCGGCGGGTGGAACTGAAGAATCCGCAACAGGCGCGCCAGGCCGGGATCGCGATGATCTATCAGGAGCTCGACCTGATCCCGCAGATGACCGTCGAAGAGAACCTGATGCTCGGCTATGCGCCCCAGCGCTTCGGGATTATTTCCCGGGGCAAGCGCAGTGCGTTGGCCAAGGCCGCGCTTTTGCGGGTCGGGGCCAACTTCTCGAGTTCCGACCGGGTGGGCAGCCTGTCGATTGCCAACCAGCAATTGGCGGCCATCGCCCGGGCACTGACCTGTGAGGCCCGGCTGGTGGTGATGGATGAGCCTTCGGCGGCGCTGAACGAGACCGAACTCAAGCGGGTGTTCCAGGTGATTCGCGAGATCACTGCGGCGGGTGTGGCGGTGCTGTATGTCAGCCACCGCTTGAATGAAATTCGCGAGATCGGCGACCGGGTCACGGTGCTGCGTGCCGGGCGAACCCTGCAAACCCACGAGCTGGCGCAGATCGACGACCAGGCGCTGATCGCCGCCGTGGTCGGCGAGCACCGCGACCTGCTGGAACGCAGCCCGCGTCAGGCGCCGCGGGACAACCTGGCGCTGAATATTCGCCGCCTTCAAGGCGAGCAGGGCCTGGACGTGCAGGGGCTGGAAGTGCGCCAGGGCGAAATTGTCGGGCTTGCCGGGCTTAACGGGGCAGGGCGCAGCACGTTGCTCAAAGCCTTGTTTGGCGTGGGGCGCAACGACAGCGATGTTGAACTGTTTGGCCAGCCTTATCAGCCGCAAACCTCGCGCCAGGCGATCCGCCAGGGCGTCGGGTTGGTGCCGGAAAACCGCAAGACCGAAGGCCTGCTGCTGGATGCGCCCATCTACCGCAATGCCTGCCTGGTGCACACCCGGCACTTGAACTGGTTTTCCCATCGCCAGGCCAAGGACCGCGCCGGCCCGGTGCTGCAGCGCTTGCAGACCAAGCTCGACAACCTTGAGCAACCGGTACGCCAGCTCTCCGGCGGCAATCAACAGAAGGTGGTCATGGCCAAGTGGGTGATCGACGGCGCGCGCCTGTTGCTGCTGGACGAGCCCAGTCGTGGCCTGGATGTCGGCGCCAAGGCCGACCTGTATGCCCTGGCCCGCAGCCTGGCGCAGGAAGGGGCGGCGGTGCTGGTCGCCAGCAGCGAGCTGGACGAGTTGTACGTCAATTGCGACCGCATCTGGGTGATGCATGAGGGGCGCAACGCGCTGTGTTTCGACCCCTTGACTGCCAGTCGCGACCAGATCGACCAGGCCATCCTTATCGGTAGAACGAGTGTAGAACCATGACTATTGCAAGCAACCCAAGCCCGGTTTTCGATAAGCCCGTCACCCTCACCAGCCGCCGTCGCAGTGCGGTGCTGGAGTGGGTGATGCGCTACAACTTTGTGTTCATTTTCCTGTTTGCGGTGGTGGTGGCGACGTTCCTGTCGGACGACTTCCTGACCTTCGGCAACATCGCTAACCTGTTCCAGCAGGGGGCGATTGTCGGGATCATCGCCATCGGCATGACCTTCGTTATCCTTACGGCCAATATCGACCTGTCGGTGGGCAGCCTGTGTGCCTTCGGCGGCATCCTGGTGGCGGTGCTCCTGCAGCAGCAGGTCAGCGGCTGGCTGGCGGTGCCGGCCACGTTGCTGGTGGGACTGGCCATCGGCACCTTGATGGGCAGCCTCACGGTGTTTGGCAAGGTGCCGAGTTTTATCATCACCCTGGCCGGGCTGGTGTCGCTGCGCGGGGCCACCTTCCTGGCATCCGACGGTGCGCCGATTGGCGGATTGCCGGCCAGCTTCACCTCGTTCGGCTCGGCCATGATCGACATCTGGCCCAGCGCCGGCATTGCGTTTCCGGTGCTGGGGCTGATCTTTATCCTGATCACCGTCATCGCCTGGCTGGTGCTGCGCTACACGGTGTTTGGCGAGTATGTGCTGGCCACCGGCGGCAACCTGGAGGCTGCGCGGCTGTCCGGCGTGCCGGTGCGGGCGGTGACGATTGCGGTGTTCGCCATCTGCGGCGGCCTGGCAGCATTCGCCGGCTTGTTGATGACCTCACGCCTGCACGTCGGCCAACCGACCGCTGCCCAGGGCCTGGAACTGGATGCAATTGCCGCCGTGGTGCTGGGTGGCACAAGCCTGTTCGGCGGGCGCGGCAGCGTGGTAGGCACGGCGGTGGCGGTGATGCTGCTGCAGGTGTTGCGCAATATCTTCAACCTGCTGGGGCTGGGCTCGTTCTACCAGATGGCGATCACCGGGGTGATCATCGTGCTGGCGATTTTGCTCAACCGCTTGATCGACCATTACGCCGGGCGCACTTGAGGACACCGTGATGAATGCATCGCTACCCGCGCCGATCAAGGCCGTGATCTTCGACATGGACGGCCTGCTGCTCGACACCGAAGGCATCTACACCGAAGTCACCCAACTGATTGCCGACCGCTACGGCCGCACCTTTGACTGGAGCATGAAGCAGAACACCATTGGCCTGGGGGCTTATGAACTGGCCAGCTATATCGTGCAGGCCGTGGGCTTGCCGATGAGCCCCGAGGCGTTCTTGCAGGAACGCACACCATTGATGAATGCGCGGTTTCCCCAGGCGGCGGCCATGGCCGGGGCCCAGGCGCTGGTGCGGCATTTGTCGGCCCACGGTGTGCCGATTGCGGTGGGTACCAGTTCGTCGCGGCACTATTTCGAACTGAAAACCACCTTGCACCGCGACTGGTTCTGCTTGTTCGATGCCATCGTCACCGCCGATGACCCTCAGGTAGGCGCTGCCAAGCCGGCGCCGGATATCTTCCTGGTGGCCGCCCAGCGACTGGGAGTGACGCCCGCTGAATGCCTGGTGTTCGAGGATTCCCCATTCGGTATCACTGCGGCCAAGGCGGCCGGCATGTACGCCGTGGCCATCCCGGACCCGGCGATGCCGCAGGAGAAGTTCCTGCATGCGGATGGAAGACTGCTGAGCCTGGAGGCGTTTGACCTCGCGCGATGGGGGTTGCCAGCCTACGGCTGACTCGACGTCCGGTAGGCTTCCTCGTCGTCAGCGGGTGTATGGTAGACCGGTCAAACACCTGGATTATCTCTGGAGAGAGAGGTGACTATGAGCACTCCCATGCTGAACAAGCTGCATCTCAACGGTTATGACATCGTGCAGGTCAACAGCGGCCCGTGGCGCGTCTGTACCAAGGCTGATCGCCTGGCATCCTTCGGTTCCCGTGAGCAGGCGCTGGCGTATGCCGCGGCGCTACCGGGTTACAAGGCACGGTCGAGGCCAGTGGCCAATGATGCATGAGCCCTCAACAGCCTCGGTCAATCCGGGGCTTTTTATTGGCACCCAATTGAGCAACACATGACCGGTGGCGAGGGAGCTTGCTCCCGCTGGAGTGCGAAGCGCTCCCAGGATTTTGGGGCCGCTACGCAGCCCAACGGGAGCAAGCTCCCTCGCCACACAGAGGATATTTTGGGATGATTCGCAGCTGATCAGCCCGTAGGAACCTGTCATGTCCCTGGCAACCTTATTTCTGTTCGTCATGATGAGCGCCGCGATTATCGCGATACCTGGCCCGACGGTTCTGTTGGCCCTGCAAAATGGTTCGCGCCATGGTTTGCAGGCGGCGTTCTGGGGCATGGCCGGGGCGGTGTTGGCCGACGCGTTGCTGGTGACGGCGGTGGCGTGTGGCCTGGGATTGCTGCTGGCGGCCAGCGAAGGGCTGTTTCAGGCGCTGAAATGGATCGGTTCGGCGTACCTCATCTGGATCGGCTGGCAGATGTTGCGATCACCCCAGGCGGCGTTGCCATCGGTGGGCGAAGGTGAGGACGGCGGCACCCGCTCGGCGAGTATTTTCACCCGCAGTTTCCTGGTGGCGATTTCCAATCCCAAGGCGTTGTTGTTCATGTCGGCATTCCTGCCGCAATTTGTCGACAGCACCCAGGCGCAACTGCCGCAGTACGCGTGCCTGTTGCTGGCGCTGTGCGTGCTCAATGTCAGCATCATGATGTTCTACGCGGTATGCGGGGCACGCTTGCTCAGTCGCCTGCGGCCCGCACATTTGCAGCATTTCAACCGTGGGGCGGGTGGGTTGTTGATGACGATGGGCGTGCTGTTGGCCGCTTACCGTCGTGCCCCGGCTGCGTAACTTAAACGAATGGCTGGCCGTGGAACCCGCGTGGCAGGCGCTGACGGCCTGGCAGGTCGGTCAGGCGCTGGGTCCAGGCACTGCGCCAGTCACCGGCGGCATGGGCGGTTTTGGACTTGCGCGCGGCACGCCGAGCGGCGTTGCGTTGGGTGCGGCGGGCTTCCTTGAAGACTTCGGTGTTACGGCAGGTACGGCACTTGACCCGATTCAGCTCGGTGCTGGAAGGGAGGTTGTTGCCGTGATGACCGCAGGCAAGATGCCCGGCGACCTTGAAGTGAATGACCATGTAAGCGTCTCCTTCTTGGGGGATGCGTCGCATCGGTAATCTGCTGATGCGCGCGGGCAGGGCGGGGCAGCCATTGGCTGATGTTCACCGCTCTGTCTTTTATGACAGTTCGCTGCTCCATGCGTTCGGTAATGCAAGCTGGCACTGCTGTTCGCGACGCACCCGCTCGTTTATCCTCCGGTCACACACACAATGTGACTGGAGTGGAAGATGAGCAATCAAGAGTCCCAGGAAGGCGGCTGCCGTTGTGACCGGGTGCGTTTTACCGTGACCGAAAAACCATTGATCACCATGGCGTGCCACTGCACTGGGTGCCAGAAGATGTCATCCAGCGCGTTCTCGCTGAGCGCGCTGATCCCCAGCCACGGATTCACCATCACCCAGGGCAACCCGGTGATCGGCGGGTTGCATGGCGTAGACCGCCACTACTGCTGCCCCCACTGCATGAGTTGGATGTTTTCCCGCCCCAATGGCGTGGAAGATCTGATCAACCTGCGCCCCACCATGCTGGATGACGCCAGCGGCTATGTGCCATTCATTGAAACCTGGACCAGTGAAAAGCTGCCGTGGGCGACTACCCCGGCACAGCACAGCTTTGCGCAGCTCCCGGAGAGGGAGAATTTCCCCGCGCTGATACAGGCGTACGCCGAGTACAGCGGCGGCTGAACTAGTCCATCAGTGCCAGCAGGTCGGTGTCGCCCACGTCGCGCCCGGCCTGGGTCAACAGCGTTGTCACCTGGCCCCGGTGGTGGGTCTGGTGATTGAAGAAGTGCACGAGCAGTGCATGAAAATTCTTGTTCATGGGCGTGCCCGCCATGTTGTGGTACTGCAGGGGCTGATCCAGGTCCGACTCACTGATCGACTGCACCCAGTCGATGATGAGCTGGTCGAGCCAGGCGCGGTGGGCCGACAGTTCACGGATATCGGCGAAGGCCAGTTGATTCAGACGTGGCGGCAACCCCAACGCGTCTAACTGTACCAGCGCGGCAAAGCCTGCTGGATGCTCGGCGAAACGCTTGAGCCAGACGCGATCACCCAGGGCGAGGTGGTTCAGCGTGCCAAGGATCGATCCGAAGAACGCGCCACGGTCGGCAATCAGCTCCTCGTCGCTCAGGCCATTGGCAGCGTTGTACACCTTGCGGTTCATCCACTGGTTGTAGGTCGCCATCAGGGCGATATGCTCGGTACGGGTCATCTCGGGGCTTCCTCCGGGTGCGATGGCGCCATGATAAAGCGAGCCTGCCGGGCGGTCATGGTGTTCTCGCGCAGCGCAGCTATTGTTGTTGATCTGGAACTCTGCGCCCTGGGAGGGTGACACCATGAATACCGGCGATCTACTGGAACAATTGCTGCGGGCGGGCCAGGCCTCGTCCAGCCAGCAGGGCGGCGCTGCACCCGGGTCTCAGGGCGGGCTCGGTGGTTTGGGCGGCTTGCTTGGCGGTTTGCTGGGCGGCAGCGGTGCTTCGGCTTCCGGCGGTGGCGGCCTTGGTGGCTTGCTCGGTGGCCTGGGCGGCATGCTCGGCGGAACCCGTGCGGCGCCTCAGGGGCGCACCGGCGGCACCAACTACGCGGCGCTGGCGTCGTTGGGGATGATGGCGTTCCAGGCGTATCAGGCCTGGCAGCGGCAACAGGCGTCGGCGCCGCAGCAGGCGTTGCAGACGGTTGACCAGTTGTCTGGCGCGCAGGTCGAAGAACACAGCCACGCCGTGCTGCGTGCATTGATCGCGGCAGCCAAGGCGGATGGCGAGATTGATGAGCGGGAGCAGCAGATGATCTCGGCCGAGATCGGCAAGCACACCGATGACCCGCAATTGCAGGCGTGGCTGGATGCCGAGGTGGCCAAACCGCTGAATGCGGCGGATTTTGCCGAGTTTGCCGGCGATCCGGCGGTGGCGTCGGAGGTGTACCTGGTCAGTGTGCTGCTGGTGGATGACCAGCGGGACGCGGAGCGCAATTATCTGGATGAGCTGGCGGCGCAGTTGAAGATTGATCCTGCGTTGCAGGTGCATCTGGAGCAGCAGGCCAAGGGGCAGGTTTAAATCGCTATTACGGTCATACCAAGCCTGTGGCGAGGGAGCTTGCTCCCGCTGGAGTGCGAAGCGCTCCCAAAGATTCCGGCGCCGCTACGCAGCCCAGCGGGAGCAAGCTCCCTCGCCACAGCAAGCTCCCTCGCCACAGGGATCATCGTCTGCGGGTTAGAACCGCAGTGTGGCCCCCGTCGTGAGCCATTGATGCTGATCCCCGATCAAACTGCGTCCTACCACCAGGTCCACGTCCACATTCTTGCCGATATGCATCCTCGGCCCGGCTTGCCACGCCTGGTCGCCGCCTTGCTGGCCGTAGCGTTCGGCGATCAGTGTCAGTGAGTCCATCAGGCTGTATTCAAACCCGGTGCCCCAGGTCGGCCGATGGGTCTGGTCGCCGTCGTTATAGGCGTGGCTCCAGCCGGCGTTGAAGTTAAGCCGCAGGGCCTCCATGGGCTGCCAGGTAAACGGCACATTCAAGTCCGCGCCATCAAACGAGTGCTGGCGGTTCAGCGCGTAATGCACGCCGGCAGACGCGGCCAGTTCCAGGCCCAGGTCTTCCCGGGCCCACAACTGCGCCTTGAGCTGCGGATTCACTTGGGTTTCGCCGTCGCCATCATGGTTGGCCCGGGACACGGCGGCAGTCCACTGCAACCAAGGAATGGCAGCGGAGGTGCAGGCCGGCGCCAGGGTTTCACTGTGGGTTGAGCCCGCGTGCCGGTTGGCGGTGAACCAGGCGTCGACATTGCATTCGCCCGGGGCGTTGATTGCGCCGTCGTCGACCACGTAGGAGCCGCCTGCCGCATGGGCATTCGACATCAGGCTGAGCACCAGCATGATGCCCGCGGTCACGCCGACGAAAATCAGGTTGCGCCGCACTGCCCGAAGCTTGGAGGCGGGCAGGGGATGGAAGGTAACGTGGGTGGTGCGGTTGCGGTATTTAGTGAAACCGTCAGGGGTGTGTTTCTTGTACATGGTGAACCTCGATCAACAGCCGGTGGCGCGCCCCGACCGGACTTGGCAGGGACGCGCCGTGTTTCAAATAGAAAAAAGTGTGCAACGGGGTACCGCTACAGCGGGGTTCTTCGTTCATGCCTGGATACTCCAATAAGGGTTGATTCAGCTGTCTACAGTCAGCACATGGATGCCACTGGCCCTGGCCTGGCTCACCAGTTCCGAGGTGTCGTCGCCACCGGGCAGCGCGATGATCACGTCGGGCCGGCTGTCGGTGAGCATGAACTGGTTGCGATGGCGTTCGGCCTGCTTGCCATGGCGTTGCCAGTTGGGTGGGTAACGCACCACATCCACTCCGGTTTCCCGGGCCCAGTCTTCCACGTCGCTGCCCAGGAACTGGCTGCCACCGTGGATCAACACCTGCACCGGGCGCAGGCGGTGGTAGGCGTCCAGCACCTGGCGGGACATTTTTGTATCGGCGTAATGACGACCTGCACAGATCAAGACGCGCATGGTGATCTTTCCTTGTAGTGCGTATTGCCATTTATCGACGCGGGCGCAGCAAGCGGATGCAGGTGCTGTTCAAGCTGCTGGAAAAACCCAGCATGAAGCGCATTTCCACGGCGCTGAGCACGTTGCGCACGTACAGCCGTACGCCCAGCACCATCACTGCCTTGGCCGCCTGGGCGAGGCCGAACACCAGCAGCGCGCGAGCAACGTTGTCGAGGTAGCTCATAAGTGTGTTCATTGTCTGTCTCCGCGTGCACTGGCTATCTACCGATAGCCAGCGCTTTCAGGGGCGGTTGATCAGTACCACTGCTTGAAGCGGCGGATGTAGAGGGTTTTCATCAGTTGTGCCACGCAGCAGTAGGCGACCAGGGTGCCCACCAGCCATGGGAAGTACGCCAGTGGCAGCGGCTCCAGGCCAACCATCGCGCCCAGCGGCGAGAACGGTACGTAGATGCCCAGCCCGATCACGATGCAGGTCATCATCATCACCGGCCATGCGGCGTTGCTCTGGAAGAACGGGATCTTGCGGGTGCGCAGCATGTGCACCACCAGGGTTTGCGAGAGCAGCCCCTCGATGAACCAGCCAGACTGGAACAGGGTCTGCATTTCCACGCTGTTGGCCGAGAACACGTACCACATCAGGGCAAAGGTGGTCATGTCGAAGATCGACGAGGTCGGCCCGATCCAGATCATGAAGCGGCCAATGTTTTTCGCGTCCCACTTGCGTGGCTTGGCCAGGTATTCCTTGTCCATCTTGTCCCACGGCAAGGCCAGCTGGGAGATGTCGTACATCAGGTTCTGCAGCAGCAGGTGGATCGACAGCATCGGCAGGAACGGGATGAACGCACTGGCCACCAGCACCGAGAACACGTTGCCGAAGTTGGAACTGGCGGTCATGTTCAGGTACTTCATGATATTGCCGAAGGTCTCGCGGCCTTTCAGCACGCCTTCTTCCAGCACCATCAGGCTCTTTTCCAGCAGGATGATGTCGGCGGATTCCTTGGCAATGTCCGTCGCGCTGTCCACCGAGATGCCCACGTCGGCATCCCGCAAGGCCGGAGCGTCGTTGATGCCGTCGCCGAGGAAGCCCACGGTGTGGCCGTTGGACTGCAAGGTCTTGAGCACCCGCGACTTCTGCAGCGGCGTCAGCTTGGCGAACACCGTGCGCTCCTCGACCCGCAGCTTGAGGGTGGCGTCGTCCATCGCTTCGATTTCCGTCCCCAGCAACGGTACGCCTGGCTCCAGGCCGACCTGGCGGCAGATCTTGCTGGTGACGATGGCGTTGTCGCCGGTGAGCACTTTGACCGCCACGCCAATTTCGCGCAGGGCAGCGATCGCCGGGCCAGCGGTTTCCTTTGGTGGATCAAGGAAGGTCAGGAAGCCACGGATCACCAGGTTGCGCTCATCGGCCGTGGTGTACTGCTTGCGGGCGAGTGCCTGGGGAATGTTGCGGGTTGCCAGCACCAGCACCCGGAAGCCGTCCTCGTTGTAGTCCTGGGCAATCGCCAGCAACTCGTTGCGACGCCGATCATCCAGCTCGACGGCCACGTCGCCTTCCATCACGTGGGTGGAAATGCTCAGCATCTCCTCGACCGCACCCTTGCACACCAGCAGGTGATCGTTTTGCGCGTCCTTGACCACGATCGACAGGCGACGGCGAATAAAGTCGAACGGCAACTCATCCACCTTGCTGTAGGCAAACGGCACCTGAAACTTCGGATTCTGCTCGGAGAACTGTACGACCGCCTGGTCCATCAGGTTCTTCATGCCGCTCTGGTGATGGCTGTTGAGCCAGGCCAGGGTCAGCACTGAATCATCACGGTTGCCAAAGGCGTTGACGTGGTGCTCGAGGATGATCTTGTCCTGGGTCAGGGTGCCGGTCTTGTCGGTGCACAGCACGTCCATCGAACCGAAGTTCTGGATCGCGTTGAGGCGCTTGACCACCAGCTTGCGCTTGGCCATGGCGGTTGCACCCTTGGCCAGGTTGGCGCTGACGATCATCGGCAGCATTTCCGGGGTGAGGCCTACCGCCACTGCCAGGGCGAACAGCAACGCGTCGCTCCAGTCACCCTTGGAGAAACCGTTGAGGAAGAACACGATCGGCGTCATTACCAGCATGAAGCGGATCAACAGCCAGCTGACGCTGTTCACCCCGCGGTCAAATGCGGTTTGCACTCGGGAGCCGACAATCGCCTTGGCCAGCGAGCCAAAGTAGGTGCGCGGGCCGGTGGCAACCACCACGGCTTTCGCCCGGCCGCTGACCACGTTGGTGCCCATGAAACAGATGTTCGGCAGGTCCAGCAGGTTGCCCTGGTCGGCCGCCGTGGACGTGGCGGATTTTTGCGTCACATCCCCGAGGGTGTCGTACTTCTCTACCGGCAAGGCTTCGCCGGTCAGCACGGCCTGGCTGATGAACAGGTCACGGGACTCGATCAGGCGGATGTCGGCCGGGATCATGTCGCCGGCAGACAGTTGCACGATATCGCCGGCCACCAGGTCGCGCATCGGCACTTCCCGCAGGGTCGGCTTGGAGCCCACTTGCTCGCGGCGCAACACCGTGGCGGTGGTACGCACCATGGCCTTCAAGGCCTCGGCGGACTTGGCCGAACGATGCTCCTGCCAGAAGCGCAGCAGGCTGCTGAGCATGACCATGGTCATGATAATGATGACCTTGGTCAGGTCGGCTTCTTCACCGGCCTGCAGTGGCAGCCAGTAGTCAGTGAAGAAACTGATGGCGCCGAGGGTCAGCAGCACATAGATGAACGGGTTGTTCAGGGCCTGGAGGAATTGCACGATGGCGTGAGGCGGCTTGTCGTGGGCCACCTCGTTGTAGCCTTCACGTTGCAGGCGAGCAGAGGCATCCAGTTCGGTCAGGCCATCCTTGGTTGCCCGGACATTGGCGAGGGTTGCCGAGAGGCCGTTCTGGGCTTCGCGGGCAGCACGCATCGACAGCTTGGTGTCGGTATCCGTGCCGTTTTTCTTGTGCAGTTTCGGGTTTTTTACTGCGCTCATTGTGTGTACTCCTGTCGCCAATTTTTCGACAAAACATACCCGGTACTTACCTGATGACAGGCGAGCGAAAGCATGCCGAGTCGCTGACTTCGCGATCGGTTTAAATAAAGTGTTGGGTAACTTTCTACAGGCCCGCTAACAGCGCGTTAGTTAACTAACGCGCAGCGGGCTACTACTGGCTTCGTCCATAGAGAACTCCAGCTAATCAAGTAACGGATAATCAGGAAGTTGCTGTTTCCAGCTGGCTTATGCCGCGCGAGCGTCCACGTAGAGGCTCAGCATCAGGCTCGCTTGCGCGACCAGGCTGGAAACGTCCCGTCTCTGTGGGTCTTGAGGGTCGGCGTGATCCCATTGCTGGACCAGGTGGCCGGTGGTGGGGCAGATACGCCAGTGTGCCCGGGGAGTCGGGCACACGCGGGGGGATGAGGTCACAAAGGTGCTGCGGGTAGGGGAAAAGCCTACGGGCTCGCGGCACAATTTGGCACGCAGGGCGTTAGCCAGCGTACGCAGATCAGGTAAAACAATCAGTTGAAAGGTCATAACACACCTCGGGACCGGACTGGCATCCGGTGAGGCAGTTACGTTGGAGCGTCAGGCTCTAGCGCAGCTTACTCGGCCGGAACGGCGAGTCCCGTCATTTTTTCTGGGTTTGGCGCCCGATTCGCCGCATTCACGGTGATCGGACAACGACTAGATACTGTGTCCATTGGCTTCTTTTGTGAGGTTGAAAAATGGCCCTGAGTTGCAGGCACGGGGAATTTACTCAGGCAGTTGCCGGATGTCAACGTTTAATGACTTAAATTGTTACTGGTTCAGAGTTTGTTCAGATAGAAGGTTGGGGGAAGTTGCAATATCAAGTGTGCTTATTGATAAGTGGCCGGTGTGTGGAGGGTAGGTGAAGTAACAATAGCCGGATAACTTATTGCGGGGTTCCGAAGCCTGCGTTCGGC